>NZ_NTLW01000076.1:0-11890 GCF_002632075.1 Pseudoalteromonas sp. ESRF-bin5
GAAGCTGTTTATAAAATAGCAAAACAAATGGCAAATACGCTTACTCACCTTCATACGAATAAGGTAAGCCACGGCGATATTTACGCCCATAACACCATGATAAATGAACACTATGACGTTTTATTTGGTGATTTTGGAGCAGCTACAAATCTAGCTATGCTTAGCGAATATCAGCAACAGCAAATACAATTAATAGAAGTCCGCGCTTTTGGTTGTTTAATAGAGGATTTACTAAGTACTGTTAGCGCTGCAGTTAAGCAAGACGAATTGTTTGGTAAAATGTCCGATATAGCAACGCGTTCTACCAACAGCGTTATTGCATCGCGCCCTAGCTTTAAAGCATTAAGCACCTTATTAAACGAATTGGTATAAATTAAGAAAAAAAAAGCCTGCATAATGCAGGCTTGGTTGGATAAAGCTAAACTTTTACAGGGTCAATTATAAGTACTGACCTAATGCTTTAACTTGGTCTAACATGCGGTTTGAGAAGCCCCACTCGTTATCGTACCAAGCCATTACTTTAACTAGTTTGCCTTCAGCTTTTGTTTGCGTTGCATCAAAAATTGATGACGCAGAGTTGTGATTAAAATCAATAGAAACAAGCGGAAGCTCGTTGTACTCTAAAATTTCTTTCATTGAACCTGTTGCTGCGGCTTTCATTACTTCGTTAATTTCTTCAGCAGTTGTTTCGCGCTTAGTAATAAACGTAAAATCAACTAAAGAAACATTAATAGTAGGTACACGTACCGACATACCGTCTAATTTACCCGCAAGCTCTGGAAGTACTAAGCCAACGGCTGCAGCAGCACCTGTTTTAGTTGGGATCATAGATTGTGTTGCACTACGCGAACGGTATAGATCTGGGTGGTAAACGTCAGATAAGTTTTGATCGTTTGTGTAAGCATGAATTGTAGTCATGCTACCTTGCTCAATACCTACTGTGTCGTTAATTGCTTTTGCAATAGGTGCTAAACAGTTAGTCGTACAAGATGCGTTAGAGATAATGTTGCTATCAGCATTGATTACGTCGCTGTTAACGCCGTGAACTACTGTTGCATCTAAATCTTTACCAGGAGCAGATACAATAACTTTTTTAGCGCCAGCTGTAATGTGCTTAGCCGCGTCTTCACGCTTAGTGAAAAAGCCCGTACATTCTAAAACGATATCTACGTTTAGCTCTTTCCACGGTAGGCTTGCAGGGTCACGCTCTTGAGTAAGTGTAATTACGTCATCACCAATCAGCATGGTGTTATCTGCAAGTGTTACTTTTTTAGAAAATTGACCATGAACTGAGTCAAACTGTGTTAAATGTGCATTTACATTAGCCGGTGCTAAATCGTTAATTGCTACAATTTTAATTTCACTGTTTTGTGCTGACTCATAAAGCGCACGTAATACATTGCGACCGATACGACCATAACCGTTAATTGCTACATTAATCATTTGAGACTCCTATTTAAGTTCACTTGCTTGGCGAGCAAGCGCTTCAATGGCTTGCCAGTCTTTATTTTCAATTAGTTGTTTGTCTAGCATCCATGTACCACCAACACAAATAACATTGTTAAGTGCTAAATAGTTAGGTGCAGTTGCTAGGCTAATGCCACCTGTTGGGCAAAAAGTAATATGTGGTAATGGTCCGCCTATAGACTTAAGCATTGCTGTTCCGCCTGCAGCTTCAGCAGGGAAGAATTTTAAATACTTAAAACCATGACTTGCTAACTGCATTACTTCGCTCGCAGTTGCAGCACCAGGTAAAAATGGAATGTCTGACTCTTTTGCAAGTGTTAATAACTCAGTACTCACACCTGGGCTAACCATAAAATCTGCACCTGCAGCCACTGATGCTTCAAAGCTTGCTTTATCAACTACAGTTCCCGTACCAACAAAAGCTTCTGGCACTTCAGCTTTCATCAACTTTACAGCTTCTGCTGCAATTGGCGTACGCAGTGTAATTTCAAGTGCTTTTAAGCCACCGTTGTATAACGCTCTAGCAAGTGGTGCAGCATCTTCTAATTTTTCGATTACAACCACTGGCACAACGGGTGCCGATGCTAAGATTTTTTCAATACTCATTACTTGTTCCTCATTACCCAGTACGGCTAATTATTATTCAAGTCCAAAAGCACTCGCGCCTAAATCGGCACTGCTTACGATATTTCTAAATCCAGTAAATAACTCACGTCCCGTACCAAATGTTAAGCTTGGCTGGCTAATTTCAAGCTCACGTTTTGCAAGCTCGTCGTCGCTAACATGTACTTTTAAAATTCCGTTAGGGGCATCTAAAGTAACTAAGTCGCCTTCTTGAATTTTTGCAATTATGCCACCTTCGACGGCTTCTGGTGCTAGGTGAATTGCAGCTGGTACTTTACCTGATGCACCCGACATACGACCGTCAGTTACAATAGCAACTTTAAAACCTTGGTCTTGAAGGGTTGCCATTACTGGCGTTAATTTATGAAGCTCTGGCATACCTTTCGCTTTAGGGCCCTGCTCTTTAAGCACAGCTATAAAGTCTTGATTTAACTCGCCGCGGGTATACGCTTCTTGTAATGCTCCTTGCGAGTTGAAAACTTTAGCAGGTGCAGTAACGACTTGATGCTCTTCAGCAACAGCAGACACTTTAATAACCGCTTTACCTAAATTACCAGTAAGCAGTTGCAAGCCACCTTGTTTGCTAAATGGATTACTTACAGGACGAAGCACTTCTTCATCAAGTGAATTAGCAGGGCAATCAACCCATTTCACTTTGCTTGGACCATTTGAATCGCTCATGATCAGGCTTTCGTCTTTATCTAAACGCGGCTCTGTCATGTATGGCGCAAGACCATCGCCAAGCATTGTTTTAACGTCTGTGTGTAAGTAGCCTGCGCTTGCTAGTTCGCGCATTAAGAAGCCCATGCCGCCAGCTGCTTGAAAATGATTTACATCCGCAGAGCCGTTAGGGTAAATGCGTGTAAGAAGTGGAACAACTTCTGATAAATCAGACATGTCTTTCCATGTAACTTGAATGCCCGCAGCTTTTGCAATAGCAACTATATGAATAGCATGGTTAGTAGAACCACCTGTAGATAACAAGCCTACTAAACCATTAATAATGGTTTTTTCGCTGATCACATCTGCTAAACATGGGCTTTCTTTACTATCTGTAAGTTGCTTAAGCATGGTTTCTACAGCATTACCTGTTAGTCCATCGCGAAGCTCTGTGTATGGGTTAATAAATGAGCTACCTGGAAGGTGCAAGCCCATTATTTCCATAAGCATTTGGTTTGAGTTAGCAGTACCGTAAAACGTACAAGTACCCGCGCTGTGGTAAGATGCACTTTCAGCTTCTAATAAATCTTCGCGGCTAACTAGGCCTTGTGCAAACTTTTGGCGAATACGTGCTTTTTCTTTATTTGGGATACCCGACTGCATTGGACCCGCAGGTAAAAAGAACACAGGTAAATGGCCAAATGATAATGCACCAATTAATAAACCTGGGACAATTTTGTCACATACGCCTAAACAAAAAACGCCATCAAACACATCATGTGAAAGTGAAACAGCGGTAGACATTGCAATCACATCACGAGAAAAAAGCGATAATTCCATGCCATCACGCCCTTGCGTAACACCATCACACATGGCAGGAACGCCACCCGCTACCTGAGCGGTTGCGTCAAACTTGGTTGCAATGCTTTTGATTACGTCTGGGTAATCTTTGTAAGGTACATGCGCAGATAGCATGTCGTTGTATGAATTGATAATAGCTAAGTTTGGCACTTCATCTGCTTTTAAGCGCGCTTTATCGTCGCTACTACAAGCTGCCATTACGTGGGCAATGTTGCCACAACCTAATCCCGCACGAACTCTTGTTTGTTTTTTTGCATGCGAAATACGATCTAAATAATCTTGACGGGTTTGTTTACTGCGTTCAATAACGCGTTGGGTAACTTCTTGAATTCGAGGATGTAACATAATTAACTCATCTCTATTAGTTAGAGGATAAAGGCTCAGTAGCAATTACAGACTCCACGTAAATAACTGTACTGAGCATCTTTGATTGACCCGTTCAAAGGTACGATATCAGGGAGCCTCTCACAACAAACCTGACACCGGTGTCACTGTATTAACTCATAGCTATGACACCGGTGTCAACCCTGACTGCTAAAATTAATTTAACTTTTTATCATGACCAATTAATGAACACTTGAATTCTTGTGTACATACAGACTTTTATCAAGCTATGGGCAAAAAAAAGCCTGAATAAGCGTCACTCTTATTCAGGCTACTGTGAAAAAGTATTTTATTGGTTTACGCGAGCTGTTGATTCACGCGTTATTAAACGCGATTCAAGCGTAATTTGAAAAGGCTGTTCTTGAGGCTCTGTAATGTGATTAATTAATTGAGTAACAGCAAGCTTTGTCATCTCTTCTACTGGTTGGGCTATGGTTGTTAACCCTGGCCATATGTGGCGTGCAATAGGTGCATTATCAAAACCAGCTATAGATATGTCGTCAGGTACACGCAATTGCCTTTGTGTTGCAAGTTTAAGTACTGCAGCTGCCATGTAATCGTTCGATGCAAATACAGCCGTAGGCCGTGGCGACAAGTCTAAAATACTGCGGGCGCTGTCTACACCCGAGTGGTAACTAAAGTTACCCTCTTCAACTAATCGCTCGTCAAACTCAATATTATGATCGGCTAATGCACGCCTGTAGCCTTTAAAGCGCTGCTGTGTTGCACTGTGGTCAGGGTGACCTTTAATAAATGCAATTGACTTGTGACCAAGGCTGATTAAATGTTCTGTAATTTCAAATGCGCCCTGCTCGTCGTTACTACGAACAGAAATAGATTCATCTTGTAAAATTGCGGACGCTACTCTAGCAAACGGGATTTTTTTAGCTGTTAAAAACTCAACCAACTCAGGAAAATCACCAAAAGGTGGCGTAAGTACAATACCATCTAAACGAGATGTTTGAAGTAACTGCTCAACATTGCTAATTAAAGCCTCACCTCTGCATTCGCATGGATGAATTAGCAAGTTGTAATTGTTTTCTTGGCAAGCGGCTAAAGCCCCTGTTTGAACACGGGTTATGTAACTTTTACTTGGGTTGTCGTATAAACAACCAATAATAAAGCTGCGATTTTGTGCTAACCCGCGCGCTATAGGGTTTGGCGTGTAATCCAACTCTTTAAACACAGCGAGTACTTTTTCGCGAGTGGCTGCACTCACGTTGGGCTCGTTATTTAGAACCCGCGATACTGTCTTTTTAGATACGCCAGCATGACTTGCTACGCTGTTGATTGTTACTTTTTTCATCACTCTATTGTCCACATGCAATCAACAAAAAACTAATTGGCGTTGTGCAAACACGCCGCTGCGCCAATTAAAGGTATGTTGTCTTGTGTCACTAATGTAACAGGTATTTGCCCTGTGTATTGCGACATAATCCCTTTTTGCGAAAAGCGTTCAACAAAACGGCTTTCCAGTAAACGAGCTTGCATACGCGGTAATATTCCGCCACCTATAAATAGGCCACCCAATGCGCCATAAGCTAGTGATAAATCACCTGCTACGCTGCCAATCCAATCACAAAATTGATTCAGGGTTGCATCACACACATCACATTCGCCACTATTTGCTAAGCTGCTAATTTGTGCAGCATCAAGATTTTTAGGCGACTGCCCTTTAACTGCAGCCATTGCTTTATATAAGTGGGTAATACCTGGGCCTGAAAAAACGGTTTCGACAGACACGTGTTGATGCTCTTTTTTTAGTTCTTGAATTAACAAGGCGTCAAGCTCTGTTACCGCTGCAAGCGATATGTGCCCACCTTCCGAACTTAAAACAGAAGTAGAGTGAGATGTTCTGACTAAACAAGCCGCCCCAAAGCCAGTTCCGGGACCCATTACACCAATATTTGCATTGTCATCAGCTTGACCTGCTTTTATAACAACATTTTGAGATGGGCTTAAGTAAGGTGCAGCGTAAGCAAAAGCAGCAAAATCATTAATAACATCAAGCTCATTTAACTCAAAATGAGCCTTAAAATCGTTAACACTAAAGTGCCATCCTAAATTTGTTAAGTGCACTTGCCCTGCTTTTATAGGGCCAGCAACCGCCAAACATGCGCGTTTTGGTACAATATGTGGTACGGTTGATAAGTAATGCTCGAGTGCTTTTTCAAGTGAGCCAAAATTAGCACTAGGAAACGTATTATTATGCTCAATTGCAAATTGATTTGTTGTATCATCAAACGATGTAATTAAAGCAAAACGAGCATTAGTGCCACCAACATCGGCAACTAAAATAGGATCAAATTTGGTAGAAGAGTTTAGGCTCATGGTGTTATCTCTTTTGTTTAAGCAATCAGTGCTTTTTGTTCTACAATAGTAAACCATTGGTGTAATTGCTTTAGGCTATCACCCTAAAACGGCTATCAGAGAAAAAATGCTGCCTGTAGCAATTACAAACAGCCAATTCGTTTTGACAACAAAATGATAAAACATAAATATTATGACACCGGTGTCACAGTCAAATCAATAAATAATTTACATTAAACACAAAAAGCTTGAAATATTTAATTAATAAACGAAAATGGCACTATTGTGTATTACATTAACTAAGTTGTGATAATGAAAGGTAAAGCTACATCATTTGATATTGCCCACTATGCAGGGGTATCTCAATCAACTGTATCTCGCGCTTTACGAAATAGCCCGCTTGTTAACGAAGAAACACGTAAACGTGTTCATGACATTGCAAAAAAACTTAATTACAAGGTCGACAAAAACGCAAGCAACTTGCGCACGCAACAAAGCAGCACACTCGCACTTTTATTATTTGAAGACCCTACCTCAGACGAATCACAAATTAACCCGTTCTTTTTATCTATGCTCGGCAGTATTACACGCGCGTGTGCAAAAGAAGGCTACGATTTATTAGTATCGTTTCAATCAGCCAGTGCAGATTGGCAAGCCGATTACGAAGATAGCCACAGAGCCGATGGCATTATTTTGCTTGGTTATGGCGATTACATTGATTTTCAGCCTAAATTTAAAACACTGCTTGAGCAAAACACTAAATTTGTATGTTGGGGGGCAACGGTAGATAACAGACCTGATTTAACCGTGTGCTGTGACAATTACGGTGGTGGTAAACAAGCTGCGGCTCATTTTATAGCTCACAACAGACAAGATTGTGCATTTATTGGCGATGCTTCTGACCACAGTCCGGAATTTTTTGCTCGCTTTCAGGGGTTTAAGGACGAACTAGAAGCTAACAACATCGCAATAAATGAACGTAAAATGGCTAACGCTATTTCAACGGAAGAATCTGGCTATCATGCAACTCGCTCGCTCATTGCCAATAATATTAAATTTAATGCGTTGTTTGCAGCAAGCGACTTAATTGCAATTGGTGCTATCAGAGCACTCAAAGAAGCAAATATTAATGTCCCTAAAGATGTCGCTGTAGTCGGGTTTGATAACATAGCTATAGCCAGTTTTGTAAACCCACCACTGACAACTATAGAGCAGAATACAACTCTTGCAGGGCAAATGCTCGTTGAAAATTTACTTAAACTAATCAGAGAAGAAGATGTGCAAAGCACTCTTTTACCCCCTGTGCTAATTGCTCGCGGATCGAGTTAAATATTTAAACATTCATATAGCCCTACTTAAATATAATTTGGCTTGAACATAAAAAAACCACGCTGTAAGCGTGGCTTTTTATTTACTAAATGAATAAATTTACTTTAGTGCTTTCTCTACTACTGGGTAATGATCCCATACTTGTTTATCACTTAGTGAGCGCACAAGCTTAACGTACTCAGCATGTGTCCATGCTAATGGGGTTGCTGAATTAGTACCTTCGCCTAGTTCATAACCCGCTTTGTTGACACCTACACCATCCCATACTTGCTCAGGCAGCATCATGCCTTCATTCGCGAATTGTTCTAAACCTTTTACGTAACTATTTCTAATATCAGCCTGCTTAGCATCATTCAATGTTTTGGTAGCGTTAGCTGCCGCTATTTCGTAATGGCCACGTTCACCGGTGAAAAATGGCCATACACGACCACGTTGGCCTGGTGTGTTAGCGCCACCTTCTGCGTAATTTGTGCCTGTTACTTCATCTTCGCCGTAACCGTCGTTACCGTAACGGCGGTAGCCTGCAAATGTGCCGGTCCCATCTTCAAAACTAAAGCTATATTTAACTTGTAGGTTATCTTCAAGCGTTTCGTCATCGTACTCAGGCAGTGTTTTAACAATACTTTCGTCGTTAGCACCGCGAACGCCATAGCGAACTAGCTCTAAAAAACCGCCATCTAAAATTTGCTTTTTATTAAACCCTTCACGGCCATTATTGGCGTTAATTTTAGTGTTTGAATTGGCGTCAGTGTCCTGACCAATGCGAATAAAATATTCACCATCGGTACTTTCGCCTTTTAAATTACCCTCTGTAGTAAACATTTGCGATTCTATTTCGCTGTTATACTTTTTAGCCGTTTCTAAATAACGTTTTGCGTTTTTATCGTCACCGCTAAGTGTTGCTATGTCGCTTGCTGTTATTAGGCCTGCAACAATTGCGGCAGTAGTAGAAGGAGAATACCCTTCTTGCTCTTCCCAGCGCTCCTGCTGTGTTGCAGGTGGCGTAATCTGCGTGTCGTTCCATAAAATTTTAGCAAGGCCTCCATCAACTAAAAAGTCAGCTGCAGGTTTTAACATTTTGCCGTACCAAGTTTTTAGCTCTTTATCGCTTAACACATCCGCTTGGTGAAGTTTCCAAGCAAGCATAATAGGCATGGCTGTTTGGTCAAGCTGGACACCAACCCATTCAAGTTCGCCATCAACATGTGTTTTTTGTAAAAACCAGCCAGTATCACCATTGTTACCCGGTGTACTGCTGTTAACTTGTACTTTTTCAAGGTATTCGAACGCTGTTTTAGCTGTAGCGGTATCGCCTAGGGCCATAAAAGCCATAGCTACTTGATAAAAATCGCGTACCCATACCGCTTTATAACCTGTAGAGCCCTCTTTAGCAGATACGGTTTCGCCCCATGGGTTTGACAGTGACGCAATAAGCGCACCCGCATGTGTTTTATCTTCTTGCGCTTTTAAAACCATAGCACTGGTGTATAAAAGCTTGCCGTTATCGGCAGTTTGTTCAGTCATTGTATTTAGTGGTTTAAGGCTTTGTAGATAATCTTGCCAACCTAGCGCATCGCCTTTACCGTTGTAATGATCGAGTACGGCTTGGTAGCCCTTAGCCAAACTTTGTTCACCTTGCTGAATACTTTGCTGCTGCGTTTTGCCAAAGCTTAACGCTAAATCAAAAGTGGTGTTGTTACTAATATCACCGAGTTCTGCAAGCATGTTTACATTACCTGAAACTTCACCGGTATTTGTATACTGATTATTAATTGCTTGCGTTGTTTTAAGTGAACTTATGCCATCACTTTCACCTGTAAACCCTACTGTTTTAGCTTTAAAAGGTGAACTTGATTGTAATGTTAAATAGTTATCGCCTTCCCATGCGACGAGTCCTTGATCTGTTGTTTTAGCAAAGTCACCTAACCCGTTATTGTTAATGTACGGGTTAACGTTAACGTAGGCTTTTAGACCCTCTAATTGAGTATTAAACACACTTCGTACAAATAATGTTTGTGTATCTGGGTCGGTAAATATGTGCTTTTCTAAGCTAAAGCGGCCTTGCTTATCGGTACTTGTTACCTTATAAGCAAGCGAAAGCGGTCGGCCTTGATCATCTTTGTATAAGTAATCAATGCTTACATCTAAGTCATCGGCCTCGGTTACAGTAAAGTCTTTACCGGTAACAATAAATTGCATGTCTTTTATTTGTGCTTGATGAATAAGCCCAAACATGGTTTCGGTGATCATTCCTTTAGCAATAGAAAACCACACTTTAGATACATTGCCTGTTGCGGCTGTATCGCTGTACTGCCCGTTTTTATATTCTTCAAACGATGTGCCAATACCTGTTTTGCCTGCATACGCCCAAAATGGCTCTACCCCTGGGGCGCCTGGTGCCGATGTAACTTTTGCTGTAGTACTTTCATTAGTTGTGCTTGTGTTTTGTACGCCACAAGCCGTTAAACCTAATGCTAAAAGTGAAGCGGTTATAAGGTTATATTTTTTCATTGTGTGTCCTTAATTAGAATTTTTAACGCGCATTACGGCTATAGCAGCAACCACAAATGAGGCTGCACCAATTAATAAGGCGTAAATAGGCTGGTTAGAAAATACATGGCGTAAAATAAGCCCTAAAATGCTTGCTGCAAGTAATTGCGGTATAACAATAAAGAAGTTAAAAATACCCATATAAACGCCCATTTTATTACTTGGTAAGGCGTTACTTAACATGGCATAAGGCAGCGATAAAATAGACGCCCACGCAAACCCTACGCCTATCATAGGTATAAGTAACATTTTAGGGTCTTGTATAAACATAAAGCTTGCAAGGCCTAACGCGCCTAGCAATAAATTAAAACAATGTGCGCCTTTTAAACCCATTTTCTTTACTAAAAACGGAATACACATAGCTGCAATTGCGGCAAAGCCATTGTAGGCTGCAAATAAAATACCCACCCAGTCTGCGCCATCGTTAAATGCTTTAGAAGTTGCATCGCTACTGCCATAGTGAAAACTTGTTACAGCGGAAGTGGTATAAATCCACATAGCAAATAAAGTAAACCAGCTAAAAAACTGTACCCATGCAAGTTGCTTCATGGCCTCTGGCATCGTAAAAACATCTTGTACTACTTGGTAAAAGCCACCTTGTGTTTTGTTGGCGCTTTTAAGCGCGGCTGCAATCCACTGAACAATACCAAATGCCAATAATCCACCGGCTAATAGGTAAAGCTCTTTTTCAAGCGATAAACCCATAACTAATGCAAGGGTTGCTAAACCTAACACCACAAAAATAATAGCACCTTTATTAAAGTTAATATCAGCAATAATTGCAGTCGTAGATTTTGCTGTTTGCTGTTCAAATTCAGCAAGTTGTTCTGGGCTATATTCCTTCGTGCGTGCCACAGTCCATAAAACAGCAACTAATAAAACTACTCCACCCCAGTAAAATGAATATTTAACAGATTCAGGAATTTGCCCTGGAGCTGCGGTATTACTGACATCAAACCAGTTGGTCATCATCCATGGTAGCGCCGAGGCTAACACCGCTCCAATACCAATAAAAAAGCTTTGTAAACCGTAACCTGTCGCGCGTTGTTTCTCTGGCAGGTTATCACCAACAAGCGCTCTAAACGGTTCCATTGTCACGTTGATTGAGGCATCCATGATCCATAACATACCCGCAGCAATCCAAAGTGTTGGCGAGTGCGGCATAATAAACAACGAAAGTGTTGTTAACACAGCGCCCACAAAGAAAAACGGACGACGACGGCCAAAGCGCCCCCACGTTTTATCGCTCCAGTAACCTATAATAGGCTGAACGATTAAGCCTGTAAGCGGAGCTGCAACCCATAAAATAGGAATATCATCAACTTGTGCGCCTAATGTTTGAAATATTCGGCTTACATTGCCGTTTTGCAGAGCAAAACCAAACTGTATGCCTAAAAAGCCAAAGCACATGTTCCATATTTGCCAAAAACTTAAATTTGGCTTATCGGTATTATTATTTTGATTATTCATTATTAGCCTTATTTATTAATACTGCGCTGCTAAATGCATCAAGTGTCAGGTTAAATTTGGTGCCTTGTGAGTGTGTTTTAAGTTCCACTTGGTGTTGCTCAAGTAAATCAACAATTAGTGAGCTTTCTCCCAGTTTTGTTACTTGCTCCTGAGATAAATCAACGGAGATACTCTGTGTTTGCTCACTGAAGTTACTTAGTACCAAAATTGTTTGCTGCCCTAGCGTTCGGCTAAA
>NZ_NTLW01000279.1:0-16229 GCF_002632075.1 Pseudoalteromonas sp. ESRF-bin5
GCTCAATGAATTCTGAATTTATTTAATATCTTTCGATATTGAATTGACTGTGCTGAATAACTACCTAAGTAATTATTCTGTTGGTCACTCAGTTTCAATTGAGACTCTAATTTGTTTGCCTCACTACCTAAGTAGCTTGGCTGTTAGAACTCAATCTGTACGAGTGCCCACACAGATGATTGCTTTATATTGTTAAAGAACGTTGCGACGTTGTCGCTAGGGATGCGTATAATACATCCTTTATTTTTCGAGTCAATACTTTGTTTTCAAATTTCTTTTTAGAATCTTTAAAAGTAAAGTTTTACTTAACTCTCTGATTAACTCTTGCCTCGCTATGCGTTGGCGCCTGCCGTCTCAGTGGGGTCGCATTATAGGGATATTCGAGTGGGGGTCAACGTTTAATTCATGCTTTTTTGAATAAAAATACTTTTAGTACGAAAGGTATACAAATAAAGGGGTAGAGGGCGCTTTTAGCTTAAAAAACATGCATTTTTAATCTCTACTTAAATGCTAATACTCTATCAATATAAAAAGCGGAAAATAAAGCATGATATTTTCCGCTTTTTACAGAGTGGTTAATTAGCTGAAACTTCCCATACTGCGATAGAACCAGATATCTCATTACCTATTATAAGTAGCGGTTCGCCTGTTGCACTTTGTTCGCGTGGTATGAATGTCATTCCTTCTGGTGCTAGATCACCGGTAATTTCTGCACCAGCTATTAAACCTCGGTTATAAAAGTAGTCTTCAAACTGCACATCATATGGGTTAGTAATATCGTAAATCATGATCCCCCCCATACGCTCGAGTCCAATAAATGCAAAGGTGCGTTCGCCAATTGTACCTATAGTTAGCGCTTCGGGTTCTGCGCCTTTATCGTCTGAGCGTGTATCGCCTTTATTTTCATCTTCATTATTATTAAACGCCTCGCCATGAACTGATGCGGTAATACGGCCTATATCGTCTCCAGAATCAAACACCACCAGCCCATTGCTGTCCCAAATGGTAAACGAACGTGCGCCATAGGCATAAAGCGATTCGTATTGACCATCGTTATTATTATCACCTTTAACCGTTGTCACTTTTAAACGGCCGATGTCGTTATCGTCGTTATTTAAGTAATCAAAATTAGCAGCAAGCGTTAGGTCTTCGACGCGGCTTTCATCTATGTAAGCAAGACATCCATCGTCTTCATCGAAATCTACGCCGCCTTTAGCTATGCAATCTGCCTCATTGGTTGTATCAAAAAAGTATTCGCGTGCATCACCTTCATTAGCCGACACTATAAAGTTTGCACCTTTCCAGCTAAAGCTTGAAATTGTGTCTGGCTGATACATGCTATATAAGCCAGGGTATGATTTAAAATTAACACCGCCGTCTTTATCTGATGCGTCTATTTGCAAGCTAGACCAGTCTTTAAACCCTAACCCTTTTAACTCAAGAGAGTTATCTTCTAAATTAACGATGGCTAGTCCATTATTTTCTTGAATCGATACGTAGGCATATTTGTTATCTTTAGAAATACTGACGTATTCTGGCTCTAAGTCCATAGCTACGGTGGTATTGATTAAATTACCATTTATGGTGCGCCCTGCTGGATTAGCAAATACCAGCCCGAGTGCTTCAAGTTCAGATTGCTTATCGTTGTATGCTGTAAAATCAATATTGGTAGCATTGTCGGCAATTACACCATCATTAACATTGATAATGCTGATAGAACCCTGTGGATCAATACTATAGTCGCCGTTAGGTTCCCCTTCGTTGGCAACAACTACTTTTGCTCCATCATGGCTAAATGTAACCATATCGGGTAAAAAACCAGCAGTTACATTTTTTATAAATATTGGTGTATCGCCGCTTATGTCGTAAAAGGCAACTTGACCTGCCTCTCCAACACTTTTAGCAGCCATTGCTACAGCAAGTAACTGGTTATTTTCATCTATTGCTATGCTGTTTGCGTCACCGGAGGTGTTGTCGTTTAAGGTAAGTGTAATTGCCGTACCTAAGTTGGTTGTATTTACAATGCCTTCGTTGTCTTGCACTAGAGCAGCTGTATCGAATGTGTCTGCAGGAATAATATTTACAACCGCAGCATCCCCCGAGCTATTAATAGCGTAAATCCATTTTTTTGATGCTTGATAAGCAACTATTTCGGCAGCACCTTCAGGGCTTTGCGCATTGAGTACTGCTCGTCCTATTAGGTTAATAGTTAAAGCCGAATTTGCATTAGTGCCGTTAATTCCATTTTCACCTGCTGTACCTTGCTCGCCTTGAGCTCCTTGTGCGCCATTTTGACCATCATCGCCATCTAATGAGCAACCAGTCAGCATAGATAAAAGTGAAAGCGCTATTATTGATTTTTTTAACATTGTTCTTTTCCTTAGTGTGGTATTAGGTAAATATCAACACAGAGGTATTACAAAGTTATGGCATTTTTAATACGGCTTTTTTACTTTAAAAAGCCAACTGATAGGCTAACGGTAAGGTAAGCAACATACCCAATACATAACCCGTTTTTTTAAGCGCTGGCGAATAGTTGTTTTTTATTTTAAGACCTAGCAAGGGCCTAATAATATCAATGCGCATTACCACTAATGTAATAGCTGCGCACGCCCCCCAAGTGCACACAATAATTAAAAATAACTCAACCATAAGACCAAGGTTAAAAGGTTGTAGCACAAAGCATAAAATAATTAATACACTTTGATGCAATACATAAAAGGGAAACACCCAGCTATTTAGTGTGTTTAAGTAAGCAGCTTTAAAATTTAAAAAACGCTGCGCTAAGGTAAGCATGGTAAGTACACCAACTACTCTTTGAGTATTGTATATTGCAGTCCACACATAGTTTGGTAAATCCAGTTCATTTTGATACGCCAAAGCAATACACACATACAATAGAGTAAAGCTTGCACACAATAGCCAAAGGTATCGATTTAAACTTTTCCAAAAATAAGTGTTTTTAGCTAACAAGTAGCCTGTAAATAAAAATATAAAGCCGCTTACTTCGCGTATTGCATCACCTTTTAAACAATTATTAGCAAGCAACATGGCTATTACCAATAGGCCTGTAAGCATAGAAAATGATAGGTTTACTTTAATCGTATTTAATAAAGAAGAAAAAATAGAAAGCTTTGCTACTAATGAGTATATAAAAACAATAAGCATAAACTGCCACAAAGAGCGTAAATACCATAAATGATTTACATCAACATGCGGCCATACTCCAGATTGGTAATTAACAAATATGCTATTACTAGTATCTAAAAACGCTAAATAGAACTGCCAATACGTTATATCTATAACGCCTTGTTGATGCATTTCGGCATAAAGCTGTATAGGTACAACTAACCATAACCCCACCAGCAGGGGGAGTAATATGAAAATAGAACGCTTTAAAACAAATAAGGCACATAATTTATAGCCACTTACTTTATCAAGCATAAAACGAAGTGCTACCCCTGATATAAACCAAATTAGCAGCATTCTCCAAGGGGAAAACAGCAACATAAAATACTCTACGTGTTCAGACGTATAATTACTTTTAAAATGAAACCCCCAATTTTGGCTATACAACATACCTATGTGATAAAAAATGAGAGTTGCAAATGCAATTACTCTTAGCCAATCAATAAAGTAATGGCGAGAGTGTGTAGATTGTATTGCGTTTAATTGAGTACTCATACGTTAACCATGTGTTTGTGATACCGGTAGTTAACTTAAAATTACTCGCAAAAACTATACATAAGTGCTTATATTACAAGCAATAGTGATAAAAGGTGGTATACAGGGATAACTGTCGCCTACAAATATAAAAGCATACATAATGAACCTTCAACACTTTCAACGTTTTCAAACTTTTTATGCCGCGTTACTTTTGTTTAGCTACGTTGTAATAAATAATACGGTTAATGCGACAACTCAAATAATGGAGGCGCAAAGAGACGGCGCACTTCCTTTTTTAATATGGGAGCCGTTTGTATGGGAATATTCCAGTGCGTTTAGCACGTTACTTATATTTCCGGCTGTAGTATGGCTATTAAAAAAAGTACCTTTTAATTGGCATAATATTGCGCTTTCGCTGTGTACTTACTTTGTAGCGTCTATTATTTTCAGCGTACTCCATATTAGTGTAATGGTTGGAGGGCGTAAGCTCGTTTATTGGTTGAACGAACTTCACTACAACTTTGGCCTCAGCTGGTTTGAATTTTTATATGAATACCAAAAAGATGCGATAAGCTTTTTATTCTTTATCACCCTTATTAAAGTTTATCAGTATATTGTTAAACAGTTGTTGGGAGAGGCCTCGTCTATTGATGAAGGTGCGCAACACATTACTGACACTATAAATCGCTTATTAGTTAAAAAGCGGGGTAAAGAGTTTATTATAAAAATTGACGACGTGGATTGGCTAGAATCTTCAGGTAATTATGTAAACTTACACATTGGCACGTCCATTTACCCTTTAAGAGTGACGCTCACTGAATTAAGTAAACAACTAGAAGTACAGGGCTTTTGTAGGATTCACCGAAGTCATGGCGTAAAACTCGATAAAGTAGAATGTATTACACCACTCCCCAGCGGCGACAGCGAAATAAAACTAACTACAGGTAAAGTGCTTAACCTTTCTAGGCGTTATAAAGAGCAATTTAAACTTAAGCTGCAATAAAAAAGGCTACCTAAGTAGCCTTTAATTATTATTTTTTAACTGGTCGTTTCCAACCGGTTAAGTTGCGTTGCTTTGAACGTGCTATTGCCAGTTGCTCGTCTTCAACAGTGCTAGTGATCACAGAGCCTGCTCCCACAGTTGCAGTAGAACCAATATTTACAGGAGCAACAAGTGATGAGTTAGAGCCTATAAAAGCGTTATCACCAATAATGGTTTTTGCTTTATTAACACCATCGTAGTTACAAGTAATAGTGCCTGCGCCAATATTCACCTTTTCGCCAATTTCAGCATCACCTAAGTAACTTAAGTGATTAGCTTTAGAGCCTTTACCTAAACGCGTTTTTTTCATCTCAACAAAGTTACCAATGTGAGAGTCTTCTTCCATTACCGCACCTGGCCGAAGGCGAGCGTATGGGCCAAGGGTACATTTAGCCGCTACGCTTGCATCTTCAATAAGGGTATTCGCTTTTATTACAACGTTATCGCCTATGGTACAGTTTTTAAGTACACAGTTAGGACCTATTTGTACGTTATTACCAAGGGTTACATTACCCTCAAAAATAACGTTTATATCAATTAATACATCTTCGCCTGTTTTAACATTGCCACGTACATCAATACGGGCAGGGTCGGCGAGGGTAGCACCATTTAACATTAACTCTTCTGCTTGCCATGCTTGGTAAGCGCGCTCTAACCCTGCTAGTTGTACGCGGTTGTTTGCACCTTCAACTTCCATTGCATGATCTGGTTGAGCCGATGTAATTTCTACACCTTCATTGTGCGCCATTGCCACTATATCAGTTAGGTAGTATTCGCCTTGCGCATTATTGTTAGATAAGTTGCCTAACCAGGTTTTTAACAGTTTGCCATTAACCGCCATAATACCGGTGTTTACTTCGTTAATTAATAACTGCTCAGCGCTTGCATCTTTTTGCTCAATAATACCGACAAGTTTGCCATCTTCTCGTAGCATACGACCGTAGCCATTTGGATTAACCAAGTTAACGGTTAATACCGCTAGCCCATTTTTAGGAGTTGCAGCTAATAAGCGCTCAAGCGTTGATTGCTTAGTTAAAGGAACATCGCCGTATAAAACCAATACAGTATCGTCATCGTTAATATGAGGGTTTGCTTGTGCTACTGCATGGCCAGTACCAAGTTGCTCTGCTTGCAGTACCCAATTAACATCGTTATCGGCAAGTTGTTGTTGTAATAGTTCGCCGCCGTGTCCGTAAACTAAATTAGTGGTTGTTGCACCCAGTACCTTTGCGTTATCAATAACATGCTGCACCATAGGTTTACCTGCCACTTTATGCAGTACTTTTGGTAGAGCAGAGCGCATACGAGTACCTTTACCCGCAGCAAGAATTACAGTAGTTAGAGCCATTAAAACAATTTCCTTTTTCCGTTGTTTTAGTTAACAAGTCTGTTTATGCAGAAGATTACGTAAGTCACGCCCTGTGCAAATACTCAGTAAACTAATTTGCTAGTACTGAATCTTGACTGAAAAATAGACTTAATTGAATAGCGTTATTGTAGCGGGGTTTGTTAAAGGATATAAGTGAAAAGCTCAGTTAATAACTTCGACGACTAAAAAAAGCTTAAATTTAAACACGGACCTTAGCAACAAGCACAAAAAAGCCCACTTTAAAGTGGGCTTTTTATAAACCAGATAGGCTTACTTTTTACGTAATTGCTGAATAACACGTAGTTGTGCTACCGCTTCAGCTAGTTGCATTGCCGCTTGATTATAATCAAGCTCTGACGATGCACCTTTTGCCATTTGCGCTTCAGCGTCACGTTTAGCTTGCTCTGCAGCTTGTTCGTCTAGGTCTTCACCACGAACGGCTGTGTCTGCAAGTACGGTCACTATGTTCGGTTGAACTTCTAGTGTACCACCAGCAATATAGATGAGTTCTTCTTCACCAAATTGCTTAACTAAACGCACCATACCAGGTTTAAGGGCAGTTAGTAGTGGCGCGTGACCGGCATTAACACCAAGCTCACCTTCACTACCAGATACTTGAATCGATTCAACCAAACCAGAAAACAAGTTCTGCTCTGCGCTTACTACGTCAAGATGTACAGTCATAGCTGCCATACTACCCTCCTAATTACATGCTTTTGGCTTTTTCTTGAGCTTCTTCGATAGAGCCAACCATGTAGAACGCTTGCTCTGGAAGGTCATCAAACTCACCGTTTAAAATGCCTTTGAAGCCAGCAATTGTGTCTTTAAGTGAAACGTATTTACCTGACGCACCTGTAAATACCTCTGCCACGAAGAACGGCTGAGATAGGAAACGTTGGATTTTACGTGCACGAGATACAAGTTGCTTATCTTCGTCAGAAAGCTCGTCCATACCTAGGATTGCGATGATGTCTTTAAGTTCTTTGTAACGCTGAAGAACTGTTTGAACGCCACGCGCTGTATCGTAGTGCTCTTGACCAATTACTAGTGGGTCAAGTTGACGTGAAGATGAATCAAGTGGATCTACCGCTGGGTAAATACCAAGTGATGCGATATCACGTGAAAGTACTACTGTTGCATCTAAGTGAGCAAACGTTGTTGCTGGAGATGGATCCGTTAAATCATCCGCAGGTACGTATACCGCTTGGATTGATGTGATTGAACCCGTCTTAGTAGATGCAATACGCTCTTGAAGTACACCCATTTCTTCAGCTAGTGTAGGCTGGTAACCTACTGCTGATGGCATACGACCAAGTAGTGCAGATACTTCTGTACCCGCAAGTGTGTAACGGTAGATGTTATCTACGAAGAAAAGTACATCGCGACCTTCGTCACGGAACTTTTCAGCCATAGTAAGACCTGTTAACGCTACGCGTAAACGGTTACCTGGAGGCTCGTTCATCTGACCGTATACAAGCGATACTTTATCAAGTACGTTTGAATCGTTCATTTCATGGTAGAAATCGTTACCCTCACGAGTACGCTCACCAACACCTGCGAATACTGAGTAGCCGCTGTGCTCGATTGCGATGTTACGGATAAGTTCCATCATGTTTACGGTTTTACCAACACCGGCACCACCGAATAAACCAACTTTACCACCTTTAGCAAACGGACATACAAGGTCGATTACCTTGATACCTGTTTCTAAAAGTTCTACTGAACTTGATTGCTCTTCGTATGAAGGCGCTGCACGGTGAATAGACATACGGTCTTCTTCGCCGATTGGGCCAGCTTCATCGATTGGCTCACCAAGTACGTTCATGATACGACCAAGTGTTGCTTTACCAACTGGAACTTGAATCGCTTCACCTGTGTTTGATACTGCTGCACCACGACGTAAACCGTCTGTAGTACCTAGTGCGATAGTACGTACCACACCGCCACCTAGCTGCTGTTGAACTTCTAGAGTCAAACCAGCTAAATCGCCATCTGTTACTTTTAGCGCGTCATATACGGCTGGCACGTTGTCTTGTGAAAATTCAATATCCACAACGGCACCGATAATTTGGACGACCTTACCTAAACTCATGTCTATTCCTCTCGTTAATCTTTGCCTGAAGCATTAAACTGCGGCTGAACCAGAAACAATCTCACTAATTTCTTGTGTGATTGCCGCTTGGCGGGCCTTGTTGTAAACAAGCTGTAACTCATCCATAAGGTCGCCAGCGTTATCAGTTGCGGCTTTCATCGCAACCATACGGGCAGCCTGTTCAGAGGCAGCGTTCTCAACCACACCTTGGTATACCTGAGATTCTACAAAGCGAACTAACAAAGACTCTAAAATAGCGTCTGGGTTAGGTTCGTATAAGTAGTCCCATGTGTGGGCAGATACTTCTTCTTCAGCTTTTGGCAAAGGGAGTAACTGATCTATTGTTGGCTCTTGCTTCATGGTATTAACGAAGTTGTTATATACCAGGAATAAACGGTCAATTTTACCTTCAGAGAATGCATCAAGCATTACTTTTACAGGACCAATAACGTCTTGTACTGAAGGTTTATCTCCTAGGCCTGCTTTTTTAGCAAGCACTTGACCACCAAAGCGTTGAAAGAAACCAGCAGCTTTGCTGCCTAAAGTTGCAAACTCTGCGTCTACACCTTTTTCTTTCCATGCTTTTATGTCTAATGCAACTTTCTTAAACTCGTTTGAGTTTAGGCCGCCACATAGACCACGGTCAGTAGAGATAACAATATAACCAACTCGTTTTACTTCACGTTCTTCTAAGAACGGGTGAGTAAAATCAAGATTTGCTTGAGCAACACGACCAATCACTTTGCGTAATTTGTCAGCGTATGGACGGCTTGAAGCCACTCGTTCTTGCGCCTTTTTCATTTTAGACGCAGCAACCATTTCCATTGCGCTAGTGATCTTTTGAGTATTTTTAATACTCCCGATCTTGCTTTTAATCTCTTTTCCGCTGGCCATGACTCTCTCTCCGAATCAAGGTGTGCTTTAGTAAACTAAAGCGCACCATTAATAACTAAATTACCAAGTTTGCGTAGACTTGAACTTCTCTAGAAGTTCTTTAAGTTGCGCTTCGATCTCGGCGTTGTAGTTACCAGTTTCATTGATTTGAGCCACAAGCTCTGCGTATGTGCTACTTGCGTAAGAAAGTAAAGCTGCTTCGAAATCCATGATTTTAGCGATCTCGATATCTTTAAGATAACCTTTCTCAGCTGCAAATAACGACAAAGACATTTCAGCAACAGACATTGGCGCGTACTGTTTCTGCTTCATTAGCTCTGTTACACGCTCACCATGCTCAAGTTGAGCACGTGTAGCATCGTCAAGGTCAGACGCGAACTGCGAGAACGCAGCTAATTCACGGTACTGAGCTAGGGCTAGACGGATACCGCCACCTAGTTTCTTAACGATTTTAGTTTGTGCAGCACCACCAACACGCGATACCGAGATACCAGCATTTACTGCCGGACGGATACCTGAGTTGAATAAGTCAGTTTCTAAGAAGATCTGACCATCGGTGATAGAGATAACGTTAGTCGGTACAAACGCAGAAACGTCGCCGCCTTGAGTTTCAATGATTGGCAATGCCGTCAATGAACCAGTTTGTCCTTTCACTTCACCGTTAGTGAACTTTTCAACGTAATCAGCGTTTACACGCGATGCACGCTCTAAAAGACGCGAGTGAAGGTAGAATACGTCACCTGGGTATGCTTCACGACCTGGTGGACGCTTAAGTAGTAATGAGATTTGACGGTAAGCAACAGCTTGCTTAGATAAATCATCATATACGATTAATGCGTTTTCACCACGGTCACGGAAGTATTCACCCATAGTACAGCCCGAGAACGGTGCTAAGTACTGAAGTGCCGCAGACTCAGAAGCAGATGCTACAACTACGATAGTATTTGCAAGTGCACCGTGCTCTTCTAATTTACGTACCACGTTAGCAATAGTAGATGCTTTTTGACCAACCGCTACGTACACACACTTAACGCCTGTGTCTTTTTGGTTGATGATCGCATCGATTGCTAGTGCAGTTTTACCTGTTTGGCGGTCACCGATTACAAGCTCACGCTGACCACGACCAACTGGAATCATCGCATCAATAGATTTGTAACCAGTTTGTACTGGCTCATCTACAGATTGACGTTCGATTACACCTGGTGCAATTTTTTCTACAGGTTCAAACCCGTCGTTGTCTAAAGCGCCTTTACCATCGATAGGAGCACCTAGTGTGTTTACAACACGACCAAGTAAGCCAGCACCAACAGGAACTTCTAAGATACGACCAGTTGTGTATACTTTTACGCCTTCAGTAAGGTCAGCGTATGGACCCATTACTACTGCACCAATTGAGTCGCGCTCAAGGTTTAGTGCGATAGCATAACGGTTGCCAGGAAGCTCAATCATCTCACCTTGCATACAGTCAGCTAGACCGTGGATGCGGATGATACCGTCAGTAACAGATACAATTGTACCTTCGTTACGAGCTTCACTTACAACTTCGAACTTCTCAATACGTTGTTTGATTAGTTCTGAAATTTCAGTGGAATTAAGTTGCATGCTCTTTTTCCCAATTACGATTGTAGTGTTGTGGCTAAGCGGTTTAATTTTCCGCGTACAGAGCCGTCGATTACAGTGTCGCCTGCCTTAATAATAAGGCCGCCAACTACTGACGCGTCTTCACTACAATTCAGCTTAACTTTGCGTGCGAAACGTTTTTCAAGTGTCGCTACCAATGACTCTTGCTGCGCTGCAGTAAGAGGGGTTGCCGAAATCACGTCTACATCGATTTCTTTGTCATACTCTGCTTTAAACGCAGCGAATAACTGTGCAACCTCAGGCAGTGCAATCAAACGTCCATTTTCAGCCATCACCTTCACTAGGTTCTGACCTTGTTCGTTGAGCTGCTCTGCGCATAAGTTAATAAATAACTCAGCTTGTGCAGAAGCAGTAGGCAATCCAGCTAAAATGGCTGATGCTTGCTCATCGCTGGCAACATGGCCAGCGAAAAACAACATGTCATTCCAGCTTTCAATAGCGCCTTTTTCAACGGCAAGTTCAAAAGCCGCTTTAGCGTATGGGCGAGCGATAGTAGTCAATTCAGACATGCTCATACCCTCCTAATTACAGCTCAGCGACAAGTTTTTCAACGATGTCACTATGTGCGGCTTGATTGATTTCACGCTCTAAAATTCTCTCTGCGCCAACCACAGCCAGTGTTGCTACTTGCTTACGTAGCTCTTCTGTCACACGGTTACGCTCTGATTCAATTTCAGAGTGCCCTTGAGCAATAATTTTTTCACGCTCTTCTTGTCCACGAACTGTTTCTTCGTCAACAATTAGCACGGCACGCTTTTTAGCTTGATCAATGATATCAGCCGCTTGAGCTTTTGCATCTTTAAGCTGTTCTGCAGCTTTTTGTTGCGCAAGTTCTAAGTCTTTTTCGGCTCTATCAGAGGCAGCTAAACCATCTTCGATTTTCTTCTGGCGAGCTTCAATTGCACCGTTTAGTGGTGGCCATACGAACTTCATACAAAAAAGTACGAACACCGTAAACGCAATTAATTCACCGATAAGAGTGGCGTTTAAGTTCACAACCGCTCCTCCTTAAATAGTAAGCTGTTCAAAAAATAAAATTAAAGTACGAACAACAATACCATCGCGATACCAACACCAATCATTGCTACAGCATCGATTAGACCAGCAAGGATAAACATTTTAACTTGTAGCGATGGTGCTAGCTCAGGTTGACGCGCACATGCTTCAAGGAATTTACCGCCCATGTTACCAAAACCAACAGCAGTACCGATTGCACCAAAACCAATTAGTAGTGCAACTGCGATGTATTTTAAGCCGTTTAAAAGTTCTAAAGCTTCCATTTATTTCTCCAAAGTTTCAATTGTATTAAAAGTAAAAGTAAAATTGTAAATTAGTGATTATCTGAACTTGCCATGCTTAGGTATACGATTGTTAGCATCATGAATACGAATGCTTGCAATACGATTACTAAGATATGGAATACAGCCCAAACAAAGTGCAACGGTAGTTGCATTAAGCCAATCGCACCTATAAGGATGAAGATTAGTTCACCTGCATATAAGTTACCGAACAAACGCAGCGCCAGTGAAAACGGCTTAGAAACCAATGCGATAAGCTCTAGTAATAGATTGAATGGGATTAAAAGAATCTGCATAGCTGTATTGTTTGAACTAAACGGGTGAAGTGTTAGCTCTTTAATAAAACCGCCGATACCTTTAATTTTAATTGAGTAACCAATCATTAATATAAACACACCTAGCGCCAGCGCTGCAGTTAAGTTTATATCTGTTGTTGGTACAATTTTCATGTATACGTCGTGTGAGTCCATGCCAAAGGCTTGCTCACCTACTAAACCAGCAAATGCAGGTAAGAAGTCAACTGGGATTAAATCCATTAAGTTCATTAAGAATATCCAAACGAATATCGTTAATGCTAATGGTGCAATTAGCTTGCTTTTACCATGGAAAGTATCACGTACGTTGTCGCCAACGAACTCAACTATCATTTCAATGAAACACTGAAATTTACCTGGTACGCCCAATGTTGATTTTTTAGCGGCACTACGGAAGATCCATAAAAAGATAAGACCTAGTCCGATTGACCATGCGAGGGTATCTACATGCCATGTCCAAAAACCACTGTCCGTACATGCTTTATTGAAGGCTAGACCGGCGTCGGTCGAGCACATCTTAGCATTGGTTAAGTGGTGCTGGATATGGCTAGATAGAGTAACTTCTTCTGCAGCCATGTTATATCCCAAAAGTTAATGTTTAAAAAAAACGGGTGCAAACAATCCAGTGAATAAAGCCAGTACATAGATACTAAAAAAGGGCAGCAAAACTACCGGAAAATGCTTTAGTACTAGCGCAAACAATATGATTGTCAGCATAAACTTTAGTGCGTTACCGCGTTTTAACGCGTTATACGCTTGTTCTGCACGACTCGCCCCCATAAATCGGAATGCGTAAAGTGCAAAAACACAGTGAGGAAGTATCGCAACTGCACCACCAGCTAACGCTGACAGACTGGCTTCAACTCCCAAACCAATAAAAATAATTACGGCAGCAAATAATGCTACAACACCCTGAAGACAAATTAGTTTAAATGCGGCAAGCCTATACGGACTTGCTAACTTATTATTCACTTTTTGTTAACCTTAATGGCGTTCAAATCGTTAGGGTGTGAAAACTGGCGAAATTATACTGTATCCTGCCAGTTTTGCAACTTGAGTAGAGTGTTTGTAACACAAATTTGCTACAAATGTCTCTTTTTAGACATGTAATAGATCAATGGTGGGTATTGTCGTGATTAATACGATTCAAAATGCCGTCAAGCTCGTCTAAATTAGTATATGAAATAACCAATTTACCTTTGCCTTTTTTGTTGTAATTTATCTCTACTTTAGCACCTAGGTTTTCAGCTAATTGTTGTTCTAACTGTTTAACATCTGGGTCTTTTTGGTGTTCTTGTTTGGCGGGTGCTGGCTCTAAAATTGCACGCACTAGCTTTTCAGTTTCTCTTACTGTTAGTGCCTTTGCAACGGCGGTTCGTGCTGCGTCAGACTGCGCTTCGCCTTCAAGTGCTAGTAAACAACGCGCATGGCCCATTTCTATGTCACCATGTTCTAACAAAATTTTTACATCACTATTTAAATTATTTAAACGTAATAAGTTTGTTACGGTGGTTCTTGATTTGCCAACTGCATCAGCCACTTGCTGATGTGTTAATTCAAACTCATTTAATAAACGATTAAGCGCAACCGCTTCTTCCATTGCATTTAAATCTTCACGCTGAATATTTTCAATCAGTGCTATAGCAACGGCGGCTTCATCGGGTACATCTTTAATAATACATGGAACTGCGTCTAGTTTTGCAATTTGCGCTGCGCGCCAACGACGTTCACCGGCAATAATTTCATAGCTATTGTGGGCAATAGGGCGCACAACAATAGGTTGAATAATTCCTTGTGAGCGAATAGAGCTGGCGAGTTCTTCGAGTGCCTCTTCAGACATGTCTTTACGAGGTTGGTACTTGCCTGAATGCAAAAACTCAATAGGCAATGTTTGTAACGGGTTATCTGTAGCACTAACTTTGCTTTGGACAACCTCTGTTACGTTTTGTGTGTCTTGTTCCTTGCTGGCGCTCGGTGCAGGCTTAGACGAACTTAAAAGTGCATCGAGTCCTCGGCCTAAACCTCGTTTTTTAGCAGACATGTTATTTTTTTACCTCAAAGTTAGGCGACAACGGACGCTGTTTTTTCTTTTCTGCGCAGCATTTCACCGGCAAGTGCCAAATACGCTTTTGCGCCACTTGATGCTCTGTCGTAGTACATAGCAGGTGCGCCAAAACTTGGCGCCTCAGCTAGACGAACATTTCGTGGGATCACAGTGCGATACACTTTATCACCAAAATGTTGTTTTAATTGTTCTGAAACGTCGTTTGCTAGGCGGTTACGCGGATCGTACATAGTGCGTAATATGCCTTCAATTTTTAATTCAGGATTTACTAATTTAGCCAATTGCGTAATGGTATCCATTAATGCTGTTAGGCCTTCCAGTGCATAATATTCACATTGCATTGGTACTAAAATAGAATCTGCAGCGGCCATAGCATTAACAGTTAACATGTTTAATGAAGGCGGGCAGTCTATAAATATAAACTCGTATTGGTCCTGAATTTTTTCAAGTGCATTACGAAGACGCACTTCACGGGCAAATAATTCCATTAGTTTAACTTCAGCAGCGGTTACGTCTCCGTTTGCTGCAATCATATGGTATTCACCAGATGTTTCTTTAATGATCACGTCTTCAATGGGCTTATCTTCAATAAGTAGGTCGTAAATAGTGGGCACGTCGCCATATTTATCTACACCACTGCCCATAGTGGCATTACCTTGCGGGTCGAGATCAATTAACAGCACTTTACGCTTCGTTGCGGCCATAGACGCAGCGAGATTAACAGCGGTCGTAGTTTTACCTACACCCCCTTTTTGATTTGCTAATGCGATGACTTTTGCCACAGTGTCTCTGATCCCTAGTCTTTAGAAAGAATAATTAAATGTCGTTGTGCATCTAACTCAGGTACTTCTAATGCAATTTTTTTCTCGAACTTTACGCCAGCGGGTAATGACTCTAACTCTTCGCTAGGGTATACGCCTTTAAGCGCAATAAAATGGCCAGATTGATCAATTAGGTGTGAACACCAGTCAACCATATCTTGTAATGATGCAAATGCACGACTGAGTACGCCATCTAATTTAACACTTGGCTGATATTCTTCAACTCTTGACTGTACCGGGGTAACATTATCAAGCCCAAGTTCATGCTTCACGTGCATTAAAAAGCGTACACGCTTACCTAAGCTGTCGAGTAATACAAATTGAGTATTAGGAAGTGCAATAGCTAAAACAATACCAGGAAGCCCTGGGCCTGTACCAACATCAATATAATGATGACCGGGTAAATGAGGTGCAACAACAAGGCTATCCATAATATGCTTTACCATCATTTCTTGAGGTAAACGTACTGAGGTTAAGTTATACGCTTTGTTCCACTTATCCAATAGTTCAACGTAACGAACAAGCTGTTGCTGTTGTTTTTCTGTTAGCGCAATATCAGTTTGCGCTAACAATGTAGTTAATTGTTGTTGTAACACTAGGTGCCCTTACCGTTACGCAGATTTGCGTAATAAGCCTTGCTTCTTCAGATACACTAATAATAACGAAATAGCTGCTGGTGTGATACCAGAAATACGCGAAGCCTGACCAATAGTGTCTGGACGAGACTCTTCTAGTTTTGCCACTACCTCGTTTGATAAACCTGATACGGTTTTATAATCAAACTCTTTTGGTAAGATTGTTTCTTCATGGCGAAGCTGTTTATTGATCTCATCCTGCTGACGCGCAATGTAACCTGCGTATTTTGTATGGATCTCAACCTGCTCTAAAGCCGCTTTATTTGTAAACTCAGATCCTAAGCCTTCAATAGCCATTAGATCATCATAACGGATCTCTGGGCGGCGTAGTAATTCTTCTAAACTTGCTTCACGCGTTAATGGAGCTTTTAATAAAGCGTTTACTTGATCAA
>NZ_NTLW01000176.1:0-27685 GCF_002632075.1 Pseudoalteromonas sp. ESRF-bin5
GCGCTAATAAGCTGCTGTTCTATATCGTAGGTAATGCTTTTAGCATTCATTTTTTGCCCAGCTTGAGATATCTCTGCATCTCCAATTAATGTTAAAAAACGCGTTGAGACATCGTATCTAACTTCATTAGCGCTGGCGCTGATTATTGTGCCGTCGGCTTGTTTTTCTTCAAAATATGCAGGCGTACCTGTGGCAATTAACAATTGCTTGTTGTCGCCTAGCTCATCACGCTTGTGAACCTCAAGGCGGTCTGCGGTAATTTTTCTGTCGCCATGAATAATTTCAACATTTTTTTCGAAGATACCTACGTTTTCTTTTAGTTGACCCTCTTGTTTATCCGCACTAATCGAAATTTGATTTGCAGAAATTGGCGCTGTTGGTTCAGCGGCATTAGTACCTAATGCAAGTAAAAATGTTGGAATAATAAAGAGTGTTGATAGTTTATTGGTCATAATAAATAGTTCGCGTATGGTTAATTAATTTTATCACTTCGGTTTTTAAATCGGCTTCTAAGCCTTTACCGGTGATTTTTAAATTGGGCCCTGTAACAATGACAGGCTGCTCTGACTGCATCGTTAGTAATTTTATATCTACCTGAATGTTATCAGCATTAATTTTATCTATCATTGCGTTATCAGTTAAATTACTAGCAACAACGTTACCTTCTAATATTAATTGTCTGCCTTCGTACAATGTTGCTTCATTAGCGTTAATTCGCCATGTTTGCTTGTTGTTGTATAGCGTAAAAATAGGTTTATCAAAAAAGGTAAACCCTAATTCTTGATATAGCTCCATTCGCGCTGCCGTTACTTTATGGCTGATTTTCCCATTTTCGTCATACGCTGTTTGTTTTAGCTCTATGGCTGTGTAATCGGGCTTTGCAATTATGTCTGCTTCGGTTTGTTGTGGTAAATTTACTTGTGTAAAATAAGGGTACCAAAGCCAAACCATACAGCTGATGAATAAAACGCTTAATATTATGCGCGCTGCATTCATGAACTGGTCCCTTTTGTGGTCAAAGGTTTGTTATTTTCAAGCATTAGTAGGTCGGTAAGTTCTCTCACTGCACCAAAGCCACCTGGCATTTGTGTTGTATAATGTGCTAAACGTTTTATTAGCGGATGTGCGTCATTTACTGCAACAGCAAACCCTACTAACTCCATCACTGGCATGTCTGGGCCGTCATCGCCAATGTAGGCAATTTGCTCATCATTTAAATTGAGCTTTGTTTTAAGTTCTTCGTAAGCGAGTAGCTTATTTTCTTGGCCTTGGTATATATGTTGTACTGTTAAGCTTGTCATACGCTGTTGTACTATTTTTGAGTGGCGTCCTGTAATTACCGCAACTTCAAAGCCGCTATTAATTAGCGCTTTAATGCCAAAGCCATCTTTTGTATTAAATGCTTTAAGCTCTTCGCCTTGGTTACCCAAATAAATGCGACCATCAGAAAACACACCATCAATATCACAAATAAGTAGTTTTACTTTTTTTGCACGTGCTTTTGCATCTTCACTCAATGGTTGATAGAGCTCTTCAAATTGCATTTATAATACTCCTGCTTTTAGTAAGTCTTGCATATTTAATGCACCAATAGGGTGGTTTTGCTCATTAACGATGATTAAACCATTAATACGCTTTTGCTCCATAATATTAAGTGCTTCAGCGGCCAAAATATCTTGCGTTGCCGTTGTGCAGGACTTGGTCATTACAACATCTATTTGTGTTGTATGTATATCAATTCGTTGTTCTAAAATACGACGTAAATCACCATCGGTAAAGAGCCCTACAAGTTGTTGCTGAGAATCAACTATGGCTGTCATGCCTAAGCCTTTTGCCGACATTTCTATCAGTGCATCTTTTATAGTTTGCGTAACGTTAATAATAGGTGTGTTTTTACCGCTATGCATGACATCTTTTAGGGTCAGCAGTAAACGTTTACCTAAACTGCCGCCGGGGTGAGATAGCGCAAAGTCATCAGCTGTAAAACCGCGAGCTTCTAACAGTGCAACTGCCATGGCATCGCCCATTGCAAGTGTTGCTGTTGTGCTTGCTGTAGGGGCTAAGCCTAACGAACAGGCTTCTTTTTGTACTTTTATGCAAATATGTACGTTTGCAAGCGTTGCCATTGTTGAGCTAGCGTTGCCTGTCATGGCTATCATTTTTGCGCCGAGGCGTTTCAAAACGGGAATTATATTGAGGACTTCGCTTGTTTCACCAGAATTAGAAATTAGCATAACCACATCATTTTTAGTGATCATACCTAAGTCGCCATGGCTTGCCTCACCTGGGTGAACAAAAAATGCAGGGCTGCCAGTACTTGCTAATGTAGCCGCTATTTTATTGCCAATATGACCCGATTTTCCCATGCCTATAACAATAGTTCGGCCTTGGCAGTCGTATATTAACTGACATGCTTGATGAAAATTTTCATCCACATATTGTGCAATATCACTCAATGCTTGGCGCTCTATGTCTAATACACGTAGGCCTTGTTCAATAAAATTTAGCGTTGCCATTACTTACCCTACTTGACTGAAAATATACCCTTGGTAGCCTAAAAAAGCGATTAATAATAAGCCGCCCTCTACTCTATTGATGCGCTGAGCACCTCTAAAGTTCAATGACATGATAATAAGCGCAACCGTGGCACCAATCATAATAAGTATGTCGCGGTTAGCAACAGACGGGTCTATAACAGAAGGGTTAATAATGCCTGCGAAAGGCAGCACTGCAAGAATATTAAAAATATTAGAGCCAACAATATTACCCAGTGCTAAGTCATCTTCATTTTTAAGAACCCCTGCTATTGAAGCTGCAAGCTCTGGCAAGCTAGTACCTATTGCAATAATTGTTAAGCCAATGACTAAATCGCTTAGGCCAAAATATTTTGCAATATCGACCGCTGAATCTATTAAAAAATGTGCACTGACAGGGAGTAATACCATACCAATAACTAACCAAATTACTGCTTTTTTTGTTGGTACGTCATTGGGTACTTCATCACATGCTTCTGATACAAATGGGTCTGTCTGATTTTTAGCACGTAGCGAAACAATAATCAGCCCGCCAATAAAGACGACAAAACTAATTAATAAGGCAACGCCTTCAGCAAGCGAAAAGTAGTTATCTGAAAAAATATACCAAGTAGCTAGAGATACGATAAGTACTAACGGGATTTCACGTTTTAATGTACTTGAAGAAACGCTAAGAGGCCTAAATAAAGCGGTAATACCTAATACCAGTAAAATATTTGTGATATTTGAGCCAATTGCGTTACCTACCGCTGTGTCTGTTTTTCCAGCCAATGCGGCAGAGGCTGACACCATCATTTCAGGTGCTGATGAGCCCATGGCAACAACAGTCAAACCAACAATTAAGGTTGGTACGCCAAAGTTTTTAGCCAGTGCGGCCGCACCATAAACAAACCTGTCAGCACTCCAAACTAGGGCTGCAAAACCAAGAATCAAAATAACAAACGAGGTAACCATTGTATTAAGCCAGTTATTCAAAATAGGAATGGCGCGAATAGTAACAAATGCCACGATGAAAGTATAAATAAAAGAGTAAGGTCAACTACGTAGACTAATTTATTTTACTAAATTAATTAGTCGAGCCTGTTAGGCTTTCAGTATTAAAGTTTTGCTGATGTATGGGGAATAACTACATCACCAGGTACTGACTTGCCAAAGTTATAAATAGGTTGCTGAAAATTTAACCTTAATAGGTAACAGACCCCAGTTTAAGTGTTGGTTAAGTGAAGATGAGTGAGTCTTAATGTGTGTTTTAAACGTACATTACAAAATCTTACGAATTGTTTTTTCCATATTGGATCAAAAAGATTTAAAATAGGGGCACTAGTGAACATTTTTATGGAGAGCGACTTGTCGCAATCAATAGTAGAAGTCAAGGATGTTAGCTTTTCCAGGGGCGATAGGGTCATATATAAAAATATGAGCTTTAGTGTGCCTAAAGGCAAAATCACTGCGATTATGGGGCCAAGCGGTATTGGTAAAACCACCATGTTGCGTTTAATTGGTGGCCAATTAAAACCTGATTCGGGTGATATTTTATTTGAAGGTGGCAGTATTCCTTCCATGACGCGTTCAGAATTATATGAAGCGCGTACAAAAATGAGCATGCTATTTCAAAGTGGTGCCTTGTTTACCGACATGTCTGTGTTTGACAATATTGCTTTTCCGATTCGTGAGCACACAAAATTAAGTGAAGATCTTATTCGTTTAGTGGTGTTAATGAAGTTGCAGGCTGTGGGTTTACGAGGTGCTAAAGATTTAATGCCCTCAGAGTTATCAGGTGGAATGGCAAGGCGTGCTGCTCTTGCTCGCGCAATAGCGCTCGATCCAGAGCTCATCATGTATGACGAACCGTTTGCTGGCCAAGATCCTATCTCAATGGGCGTGCTTGTAAAGTTAATTAAATCGCTCAATCAAGTATTAGGTTTATCGTCTTTAATTGTGACCCATGATGTAACTGAAGTAATGAGTATTGCCGATCACGTTATTATTATTGCCGATCAGGGCGTAATAGGCTCAGGTACGCCAGATGAAATGCGCAATCATGAATCTGAGCTAGTTCAGCAATTTTTAAAAGGTTTGTCTGATGGTCCTGTGCCATTTCATTTCCCCGCGCAAGCCTATGCAGATGAGTTGCTTGGAGAAAAAGCCTAATGTTGGATTTGTTTCAAAAGTTAGGGCATAAAACTCTGGGTCGCTTTGCTGCCCTTGGTCGCTCAGCTTACATGTTGTTCAGCGCACTCGCGCATGTTCCTAATTTTAAAAAAGGCACTCCGCTGCTTATTCGCCAGCTTTATATGGTGGGTTCGCAGTCGCTGCTTATTATTATGGTATCAGGCTTGTTTATCGGTATGGTACTCGCATTGCAAGGCTACACCGTATTAGTAGGGTATGGCGCTGAAGATAGCTTAGGGCCACTTGTAGCATTGAGTTTACTGCGTGAGCTAGGGCCTGTTGTTACCGCGCTATTATTTGCTGGGCGTGCAGGTAGTGCACTTACCGCAGAAATAGGCCTCATGAAAGCCACCGAACAATTATCATCATTAGAGATGATGGCAATTGATCCACTTAAACGTATTATTGCACCTCGCTTTTGGGCTGGTTTTATTAGTATGCCTTTACTTGCAATTATATTCTCTGCCGTTGCAATTATAGGGGCTCATTTAGTCGGGGTTGATTGGTTAGGTGTAGATACCGGTAGTTTTTGGTCAATTATGCAATCGCAAGTGTCGTTTCAGGCAGATGTACTAAACGGCATAATTAAAAGCTTTGTATTTGCAATAGTGGTTACTTGGATTGCACTTTACAAAGGCTATGACTGTGTTCCAACGTCGGAAGGGATCAGTAAGGCAACTACCGAGACAGTTGTACATTCGTCATTGGCCGTTTTAGGTTTCGACTTTATTTTGACAGCGGTAATGTTTACCAGCTAATTAGGGTATAAATAATGAATTCACGGAAATTAGAAATTTTAGTTGGCTTTTTTGTAGCGCTTGGCATTTTAGCTTTTGCTATGCTAGCGCTTAAAGTAGCGAATGCAGGTATTAGTGGCTCAGGCGAAACCTATTCACTCAATGCAAAGTTTGAAAACATTGGCTCATTAAAAGCACGAGCTCCTATCAAAGTAGGTGGTGTGGTAATTGGTCGCGTTGAGTCAATTTATGTTCATCCAAAAGAGTTTTTACCTGTGGTTGATATGACTATCGATGCGCAATACTTATGTCGTTTTTCAGATACAAGCTCAATATCCATACTTACATCGGGTATTTTAGGCGAGCAATACTTAGGTATAAATCCTGTTATTGCCTCCAGCTCAGCTGAACAGCGTTGTTTAGGTGAAACAGTAACCAACAATGAACAAGATACTGCAATTGATGACTTATTTGGCGTAGAAAGTAAGGCGCTAGGGAATGGGGATTCAATTATTGATACCAAGTCTGCCATTGTGTTAGAAGAATTAATTGGGCAGTTTTTATTCAACCAAGGTAGTGAGTAATTATTATGTTGAAAAAGTATTTAGCTATTATAACGCTTAGCGCATTAAGCCTAATGCAAACGGTGAGTGCTGCAGAAGTAAAGTTAGACGATCCAAATAAAATGGTGCGCAAGGTATCAGAGCATACATTTGACCGAATCAAAAAAGATCAACCATTGATTGTTAAAGATCAAGAGTATCTTCGCGTTATCGTTGAAGAAGAGTTGATGCCCTATATTGATTATAAATACGCAGCACTGCGTGTATTAGGAAGTGAAGTATCTAAAGTGCGCGCAATCACAGATGATGCTGAAAAAGCACAAGCAATTAAAGATATTCAGCGCTTTATTGGCGTGTTTAGAGAGTATTTAGTTGCTACGTATGCAGGTGTATTTACCCAATATACTAACCAACACGTTGAATTTGGTGCACCGCAACCATTTAAAGGTCAGGATGTGGTTGTAGTAAAAACAAAAATTATCGAGGATGGTAAGCCAGATATCCGCATTGATTTTAAAGTTCGTGAAGATCGCAGTGGGCAATGGCGTGCATACGACATGATTGCTGAAGGGATAAGCTTGTTAGATGCTAAGCAAAGTGAGCTACAAGGTATTTTGCGTCAGCAAGGTATTGATAAGGTAAGTGACCTTTTAGAGCAAAAAAGTAAGCTTCCAGTTCAATTTAGAGGCAGCAGCTCGAATGACTAAATTGGCGATAAGCCAAATTGATGATCAACAGTTTCGAGCGAGCGGCGAGCTCTCTCGAAATTCAATTGGCGATGAACAACTTCTGAACAAGCAGCTACAAACTAAGCATAAAACCATCTATTTTGACCTAAGTGGGGTGTCAAGGGTTGACACAGCCGGCTTAGCTTGGTTAATTCACTCTTTTGCAGAATTAAAGCAGCAAGGTATTCGCCTTGAATTGCAAAATCCACCTGAGCAATTGCAAAATTTAATGCAATTGGGTCAAGTTACAACCCTATTTGAGTGAGAGTTATGGAAACTAGCCAAGTCGAAACATTATTACGCGAAGAACTTCAATTAGCAGAAGTTCATGTAAAAGCCAATGGAAGCCATTATGAAGTTGTTGCCGTGGGTGAGTGCTTCGACGGTTTAAGCCGAGTTAAAAAGCAACAGCTAGTATATGGTCCACTAATGAATACTATTTCAGACGGTACTATTCATGCAGTTTCTATTCGTGCTTTTACACCGACTGAGTGGAAACGTGAACAGAAATTTATTTTACCGCAATAAATAGGGCCCCCTAATGGATCAATTTGTTATTCAAGGTGGCACTTCACTTGCTGGTGAGGTGACTATCTCAGGTGCTAAAAACGCAGCACTGCCTATTTTATTTGCCTCACTTTTGGCCGACGGTAAAAGTACATTTACCAATGTGCCACGCTTACGCGATATTGTAACTACTGAAGCTTTGCTAAAAACATTAGGTGCAGATGTAAATTGGCAGAGTGATACCCTCGTCATTGATGGTGCAACTGTTGATAAAACGTTGGCCCCATACGATTTAGTAAAGCAAATGCGCGCGTCTGTATTAGCATTAGGGCCTTTAGTTGCTCGATTTGGTGAGGCACAAGTTTCATTGCCAGGCGGCTGTGCTATTGGTGCTCGCCCTGTTGATATTCACATTCAAGGCATGGAACGTTTAGGTGCGCAAATTAGTGTTGAAAATGGCTATATCAATGCAAAAGTGGATGGTCGCCTTAAAGGCGCTGAGATCTTTATGGAGATGGTCAGTGTAGGCGCAACCGAGAACTTGTTGATGGCAGCAGCGCTGGCCGATGGTAAAACGGTACTTGAAAACGCAGCCCGTGAACCTGAAATTACCGATTTAGCAAATTGCTTGATTGCAATGGGTGCTAAAATTACGGGCGCAGGGACGAGCCGTATTGAAATTGAAGGCGTAGAGCGCTTATCCGGTTGTGAACATAAAATTTTACCGGATCGTATTGAAACAGGTACGTTCTTAGTTGCTGCAGCAATGGCTGGCGGTGAAGTATTGTGTAAAAACACAGACTTTCATTCACTTGAACCGGTTATTGAAAAACTGCGCGCGACAAATGCCTTACTTGAAGTGAAAGACGATTCTATTTATCTGGATATGCGTGGTCGTGAGCTTAAAGCGGTGAATGTTAAAACCGCCCCGCATCCAGGGTTCCCAACCGATATGCAAGCTCAGTTTACTGCACTTAATGTAGTGGCTAATGGCAGCGCGACAATTACAGAAACTATTTTTGAGAACCGTTTCATGCATGTGCCTGAGTTACAGCGCATGGGCGCAAACATTCGTTTAGAAGGCAACACAGCAATATGTGGTGAGACTAAAAGTCTTTCTGGCGCTCAAGTTATGGCTACTGATTTACGAGCATCAGCAAGCTTAATCCTTACAGGGATTGTAGCGCAAGGTGAAACCGTTGTTGATCGTATTTATCACGTTGATAGAGGGTATCAGCGTATTGAGGATAAACTCAGCGCGCTAGGCGCTAACATAAAGCGTAAAGCAAGCTAACACGTTTAAATGCCGGTCGGTGTGATTACACCGACCTTTCTTTATTTAGAGTTTGGTTTCAAGCTCAGCCACAGTAACCATTATTTTTTCGATTTTCCCATCTCTATACAATTCAAACTCTATTTCTTTACCTGGTTCAGTATTGCCAATTTTTTCGAGTACCTTTTGTGGATTAGCCACTGAAAGCCCTGCAATTTTTATTACAATATCTTGTTCTTCAATGCCAGCTTGCCACGCAGGCCCTAATGGATCTAAATTTGTAATACGCATACCGCTCACAGGGGTTAAGTTGTCATTAACCTCTTTGCCTGTACTGTCTACAGCTGTGCCTTCAAACCCTAAGTAACCACGCACTACACGGCCATGGCGAATTAGCTTAGCCATTACTTCCTTAGCTAGGGTGTAGGGGACAGCAAAAAAGATGCCTTGGATGTTTAAGTTTTCGCGGGTTTTAAATTGCGCCGAAGTAATACCCACTAAATCACCATTTGAATTAACGAGTGCACCTCCAGAATTTCCTACATTAATTGCTGCATCCATTTGCAGTAGATTATTAAACGGGCTATCGGTAATTTTTTGTTTACCTGTGGCACTAATAATCCCTTGTGTAATGGTTTGCCCTAAGTTGAGTGGGTTACCAATCGCTAATACAACATCTCCCACGCTAGTCGTATAGTCATCGTTTACGGGAATAACAGGAAGGTGTTCTGCATTTATTTTAAGTAGTGCTAGATCTGTAATTGTATCAAAGCCTATAAGCTGCACATCAAAAAAACGTCGGCCGTCAGTTAAAATCACCATAATGACATCAGCATTATTAACAACATGATAATTAGTAAGTATATAGCCATCTGGCGACATAATAACGCCAGAGCCTAACTCCTGAACGGTGTTTTTTCTTTTGTAGCGGGGCTCCTTTGAAATACTTTCAGAAAAAATAGTAACGACTGACGGGGCTGCGCGCTTTACTGCATCAGAAAAGCTTAAGTGGCTTGCACTCATTGCACTAGGGATAGGAACATTAGGCAGCAGCGCTGCTCTCATATTTGGGCTGAAAAAAACCACCAAAAAAGCAATACTGAGACCTGCAAATAGAGGAGGGAGGACAAATTTAATGAATTTCAGCACAAGTTTCTTATTATTAAAGGAGCAATCCCTTTATGATGGCACAAAAAAAATAACAGCGGCAAGTGCCGCTGTTATTTTTATTACACATATACTGCGATTAATTACTGAATTAGGATAAATATAGACTCACGTCCACGTTTAACGCCTAGTACAATATTACCTTTAGTATTTTCGATGATTTTATTCATATCGCGAATAGTCTCAACACGTTGGCGGTTCACTTGAACTATCATGTCACCTTCTTCTAGGCCTACCCGTGCAGAAGGAGAGCGAGGATCGACAGAGGTAATTTCAATCCCCTTTGCGTTATTTTTCTGAACATTTTCTAATTCAGCCCCTTGAAATGCGGGGTGCAGTTCTTCGCCTACCGCTTTAACACCAGATGCACCGTCGAGTGTGACTTTGAGCGTTTTTATTTTTCCATCTCGGTAAATACTGAGCTTTATTTCTCTGCCTTCACCTAATGTAGCAATTTTACTGCGCAGTTCATGGAAGCCGCTTATATCGCTGCCATTAATGCTTACAATAACATCCCCGGCTTTTATGCCTGCTTTACTTGCAGCAGTATCATCCATTACCTGCATTACATAAGCACCTTGTTTAACATCAAGCTGTTGTGCTTTGGCTAAGCCCGCATCAAGTGGACGACCCGATATGCCTAGCGAGCCACGGCGTACTTCACCATGCTCAATAATCTGATCAACCAAGTTTTTCATCATGTTAGAAGGAATAGCAAAACCAATTCCAACGTTACCACCAGATGCACCTAAAATAGCGGTGTTAATGCCAATTAGTTCTCCATTTAAATTCACTAAAGCACCGCCAGAATTACCTTGGTTAATTGCGGCGTCTGTTTGAATGAAATCTTCGTAACCTTCAATGTTTAAACCACTGCGTCCAAGGGCACTAACAATGCCTGAGGTGACGGTGTGGCTTAAGCCAAACGGGTTGCCTATAGCAACTGCAAAATCACCGACTCGTAATTGGTCTGAGTTAGCAAGTTTGATTTCTGTCAGGTCATCAGCGTCTATTTGTAGTAGTGCAATGTCAGACTCTTTATCTGTACCAATTTTAGTAGCTTCAAATTCACGTCCATCTTCGAGTGTAACGATCATTTTTTCAGCATCTTGGATCACGTGATTATTAGTAACCACATAACCTTCATCTGCATCGATAATCACACCTGAACCCAAACCACTAAATTGGCGCTTTTGGCTGCGAGGTTGTTGCTGGCCAAAAAAGAACTCAAGTGGATCGGCGCGGCGGCGAACCTCTTTAGAGCCCGAAACCTGAATACTCACAACACCAGGGGAGATTTGTTCAAGCATAGGTGCAAGAGTCGGTAGCTGTTGCCCATTAACTGCTATTGGTAACTTTGCGTAAGACGCTACCGGGCTCATTAATAAGCTTGTAGATAAAATAGCAGCACTGATAAGTGATAATTTCATTTTCATAGTCAAGGTTTACTCCACTTAGGAAAAACAAAAATTAAAAAAGGCTGCATAAGCAGCCTTTTTTTAGTTTGTTAGTAAGATAAAACAACAAAGCTGTTATATCTAAAGACTATGGGGTCAAAAAAAAGTTCATCAAGATGCTTTAGAGCGGTCCTGTACTTTATTTTCACCAGCAAATAAACCAGACTCACCTGACACAAAGTCTGCCGGTTGCACCTCTGCTGAAGAGCGATCAGAACGACGCTCTTTTAAAGATGCTTGTAATTGCTCTGTTGTTTCTTTTGAAAAGTAAGGGGCTGCTGGTTCTTTATTTCTATCTTCTAACAGTAATTGATTAGTTTCTTCTACATGACTCAAGAGCTGGTTGTAGTTATCTTTCATTTTATTTACAAGCTTGCTGGTGCTTGCTAAATGGTCAGCTACGTCTTGGCGGTATTGCTCAAGTTCGCTTTGCGCTTGTTCCGCTTGCTCTTTTAACTCATCTTGTTTGAACTGTTTTTTAGTAACAAATGCACCAATAAAAAATGCTATAACCGCAACAATAACGATTAAACCTACCCATATAACTGTGCCCATAAACTACCCCTTTGGGAAAATAACGAAAGAATGCTGATTCATTTATAAATCATATTAAGTGTAATATACCCCGAGTTATGATGCGTGTTAATATGCTTTACAAATTAAACTGCGTTTTGACTGAAAATACATATGACTCCTTGGCAAACATATCAACAAGATTTAAAACGAGATGACTTTGTACACGACGCAGCACAAGAAAATGCTGTGCGCCACTTGCAACGTCTATACGATGACCTCACGCAAGCAAAACCAAAATCAACAGGCTTTTTCGCTAATTTATTTGGTAAAAACGAACCAGAACCTATTAAAGGCTTGTATTTTTGGGGCGGAGTTGGGCGTGGAAAAACGTATTTAGTTGATACTTTTTATGAGGCATTACCAAGTGATCGAAAAATGCGCGTGCATTTTCACCGTTTCATGCACCGTGTGCATGATGAATTAAAAAAACTAAATAACACGACCAATCCGTTGGAAAAAGTAGCGGATATATTTAAATCAGAAACAGACATCATTTGTTTTGATGAATTCTTTGTGCAAGACATAACGGATGCCATGTTACTGGGTGGTTTAATGGAAGCGCTTTTTGCTCGTGGAATTGTTTTAGTCGCTACCTCTAATATTGTGCCTGACGATTTATATAGAAATGGCCTACAGCGGGCTCGTTTTATGCCTGCCATTGAACTGGTAAAACTCAATACTGAAATAGTGAATGTAGATTCGGGTATTGACTATCGACTGAGAACCTTAGAACAAGCTGAGATTTTTCACAGTCCGCTTGATGAACAAGCTGATAAAAATCTATTTGAATATTTTGATAAGTTGTCTGCTGAACCGGGTCAACTCGATCACCCTATAGAAATAGAAGGGCGCTTAATAAAAACGCGCAAAGTAGCTCAAAGTGTCGTGCTATTCGAATTTAGTGAATTGTGTGAGACTGCACGTAGCCAAGTTGATTACATGGAAATTAGCCGTTTATATAACACGGTAATTATTTCTAATGTAAAACAGCTTGGCCAAAGTAATGACGATGCAGCAAGGCGCTTTATTGCTCTAGTAGATGAATTTTACGAACGCCACGTGACGCTAATTATTTCAGCAGAAAAACCGATTACCGAACTTTACACCCAAGGTAACTTAAATTTTGAATTTAAACGCTGCATAAGCCGTTTACAAGAAATGCAGTCGTTAGAGTATTTAGCAAGAGAACATTTAGCTTAATAAAAATTAGAATGCCGGTCGTTTTGCGCTCTCAACACTTATTTGTAAATAGCGATAATTTTCTTGTGGGAAAAACAACCGATCGGTAGCAATGTGGTTTAAGTGCTGGTATACTCCCGCGTCTGCCACGTTGCGTTCTATGCCTTCATATAGTTTAGCCACTAATGAGCGGCGCAAAAGTCTAAAACTCGAAGGGGTTATAGCAAACTTAGAGCAGTAGTTAATATTAACTACTTGTGGTTTTAATTGAAAAACATTGGATTTTTATAAATGAAAACGTTTGTTGCTAAACCAGAAACAGTAAAACGTGACTGGTACGTAGTTGACGCTGAAGGTAAAACTTTAGGTCGCATCGCTACTGAAATCGCTCATCGCCTACGCGGTAAGCACAAAGCTGAATACACTCCACACGTAGATACTGGTGATTACATCATCGTTATCAACGCTGAGAAAGTTACTGTAACAGGTAACAAATTCAAAGATAAAGTGTACTACGCTCACTCTGGTTTTCCAGGTGGCCTTAAGTCTACTACTTTTGATAAACTTCAAGCTGCAAAGCCTGAAATGATCATCGAAAAAGCAGTTAAAGGCATGTTGCCACGTGGTCCTTTAGGCCGCGCTATGTACCGTAAACTTAAAGTTTACGCAGGTACTGAGCATAACCATGCTGCACAACAGCCTCAGGTTCTAGACATTTAAGGAGCACTATCATGGCAAATCAATACTACGGTACAGGTCGTCGTAAAAGTTCAAGTGCTCGCGTATTCTTACGCCCAGGCACTGGTAACATCGTAATCAACAAGCGCTCTTTAGAAGAGTACTTTGGTCGCGAAACAGCACGCATGGTTGTTCATCAAGCTCTTGAGCTTGTTGATATGACTGAAAAATTTGACCTTTTCATCACCGTTTCTGGTGGTGGTACAACTGGTCAAGCTGGTGCTATCCGTCACGGTATCACTCGTGCACTTATGGAGTTTGACGAGTCACTACGTCCACAACTTCGTAAAGCAGGTTTCGTTACTCGTGATGCACGTAAAGTTGAACGTAAGAAAGTGGGTCTTAAGAAAGCGCGTAAGCGTCCACAGTTCTCAAAACGTTAATCTATACGTTATCAAGAATTCAAAAACCCAGCTTATGCTGGGTTTTTTGTTATTGGCGATAAATTTCTTCTGATTCCTTTAAGCTTTAAAAAGTTGTTAGCCTAAGCTGTAATTGCAAATTACCGTTTATGATGATCACACAGTGCAATAACGGCGTATTAATTGAACGAAAGGAAGTAAATAGCCAGGTAGCTGCAAAAAAGTTAAATAATTATCGTAATTAGTTTAAATCCATCAGTTAATTGATGGAATTTTTTGCTACAATTGGCGTGGAAGTAAAACGATCAAGTTTTATAACACTATGTGTAGTCTTAAAACTTCCGCTTAGTGGAGTTGATCTTGGTCACTACATCGTTTTTACAGAAGTGATATTATTACTTTTCAGCTCGTGCTCGAACTAGCTTAATCAAACCATTGGTGAAATTAATATTTTTCAAGACCTGAGTTGTTAATAACCTTGTTTTAAACAAGGGTTTTAATTATGATCATTTCTATTTTAAAAATTTCGAATAATTAACCTGCTGTAACTGATGTTCTCAATATAGCAAGTGTTGAGAATCGTAAGTGGAGATAAGTGGATGAGCAATGCGCCTGTAGACAATGGCCGACGTCGCTTTTTAACCATAGCTACCTCTGTTGTTGGTGGTGTTGGTGCGGCTGGGGCTGCTGTTCCTTTTATTGCGTCTTGGAATCCAAGTGAGCGAGCTAAATCTGCGGGTGCGCCTGTAGAAGTAGATATAAGCAAACTTGAGCCAGGACAATTAATACGTGTCGAGTGGCGTGGTAAACCTGTATGGGTTGTATCACGAACCCCAAAAATGCTTGAGCAAATGAAAGAACACGAAGGTCAACTTCGTGATCCGCAATCGCAAGAGCCACAACAATTAGAATCATCAACAAATGACTACCGTTCATTACGTCCAGAGATTTTTGTCGCTGTAGGTATTTGTACGCATTTAGGATGTTCACCTAGCTTTTTACAAGGTGGCTTTGGTGAAAAAGTGGAAGGGACTGATGATGGTTTTTATTGTCCATGTCACGGTTCTAAATTTGATATGGCTGGCCGTGTTTTTCAATCGGTTCCAGCACCATTAAACTTAGAAATTCCACCATATACTTTTCTTGATGAAACCACTATTTTAGTGGGCGAAGAACAAGGGGTGGCCTAATGTTTGGTAAGATTATTGGTTGGATTGACGAAAGAATCCCAATGACACGTGTTTGGAACATGCATATTGCACAGTATCCAGCACCTAAAAACTTTAACTTTTGGTACTTCTTTGGCTCATTAGCAATGTTAGTACTAGTTAACCAAATACTGACCGGTATTTGGCTAACAATGAACTACGTACCGTCTGCTGAAGGTGCATTTGCATCAATAGAATATATCATGCGTGATGTAGATTATGGCTGGTTACTGCGCTATCTGCATTCAACCGGTGCATCAGCATTCTTCATTGTTGTATACCTGCATATGTTCCGTGGCATGATCTACGGTTCTTACCAAAAACCACGTGAGTTACTGTGGTTGTTTGGTATGTTTATTTTCTTAGCCCTAATGGCTGAAGCATTCATGGGTTACTTATTACCATGGGGCCAAATGTCGTTCTGGGGTGCACAGGTAATCATTTCATTATTCGGGGCTATTCCTGTTATTGGTGATGACCTTACACTTTGGATCCGTGGTGACTACGTAATTTCTGGTGCAACGCTTAACCGCTTCTTTGCATTACACGTAATTGCACTGCCATTGGTTATTGTTATCTTAGTATTTTTACACATTGTTGCACTACACGAAGTGGGTTCTAATAACCCAGATGGTATTGATAACAAACGTAAAAAAGGCACGGTTCCTGAAGAAGATAAGCCTAAATTTAAGTTCCATGAATACTACACTGATAAAAAAGACATTATTGATGCGATTCCGTTCCACCCTTATTACACAGTAAAAGATATTGTGGGCGTGGTTGGTTTCTTAATCTTGTTCTGCTGGGTTGTGTTCTTTATGCCTGCTATGGGTGGTTTCTTTTTAGAGGCGCCAAACTTTGAAGCGGCAAACCCACTTAAGACACCGGAACATATATTCCCTGTTTGGTACTTCACGCCATTCTACGCAATCTTGCGCGCAATCCCTGATAAATTAATGGGTGTTGCAGCAATGGGTGCGTCAATTGTAGTACTTGCGTTATTACCTTGGATTGACCGTGGTTCAGTTCGCTCTGTTCGTTACCGTTGTGGTTTCCACAAATGGAACATTGCAGGCTTTGTTGTTACTTTTGTTCTTTTAGGTTGGGTTGGTGCTACACCGCAAACTGACTTTAAAACAATTGTTTCGCAAGTTTGTACTGTGACTTACTTTATGTTCTTCGTACTGTTATTTGTTTACAGTAAGAATGAAAAAACTAAGCCATTGCCTGAGAGGTTAACGAAATGATGAAAAAACTAATAATTGGTTTATTCGCTTTATCAGTAAATATGTTACCTGCAATGGCGGCAGGCCCGTCAGTTCCACTAATGGACGCGGGTAACGATATATCTGATCAGCCATCTTTGCAGCGCGGCGCTAAGTTGTTCATGAACTACTGTCTTGGTTGTCACCAAATGCAGTATCAGCGTTATGAACGTACTTTCCGTGATATTGGTATTCCAACGGAAGTTGGCCAAGAGCAACTTATTTTTGATGGTTCAAAAGTAGGTAGCCATATTAAGAACTCAATGGCTAAAGATGATGCAGCAAAATGGTTTGGTGCGGCTCCGCCGGATTTAACTAATGTTGCACGTGTACGTGGAAGTGACTGGATTTACACGTACTTGAAATCATTTTATAAAGATGAGTCTCGTCCGTTTGGTGTAAATAATACGTTATTTCCATCAGTAGGTATGCCACATGTTCTACAAGAACTTCAGGGTGTTCCTACTCCTATAACTGAAGAAGTAACTGTTGACGGTGTAACAACTGTACATATCACAGGTACTGAAACAGATGGTTCAGGTGAGATGAGTGTAGATGAGTATGACCAAGCAGTTCGTGATTTAACGAATTTCCTAGAGTACGTAGGTGAACCTACTCGACTTGAATCGGAAGCGCTAGGTATTAAGGTAATTGGGTTCTTAGTTATCCTGTTTATCTTGGCATTTATGCTTAAGAAAGAATACTGGAGAGATGTTCATTAAGTTTGAACATATTTAAAGGTAATTTTGCAATAGGGGCTTAAGCCCCTATTGCTGTTTTAGTTATTTAATGGAGGTAGGCATGGCCGTAGCTGCCAATAAGCGCCCTGTAATGACCCTTTTCTCTGGGGCTAACTGTATGTATAGCCATCAAGTACGTATCGTACTTGCAGAAAAAGGTGTAAGTGTAGATATTCATTTGGCTGAAAAGGATAATCTGCCAGAAGCACTTCACGAAATTAACCCTTACGGTACAGTGCCAACACTGATTGACCGTGAGCTTGGTTTATATCAGGCAAATATCATCATGGAATACCTTGATGAACGTTTCCCTCATCCTCCACTAATGCCTGTTTACCCGGTAATGCGTGGTCGTAGCCGTTTAATGATGCACCGCATTGATACTGATTGGTACAGCTTAGCTGCTAAAATCAGCAATAATACATCAGATGCAGCACAAGCTCGTAAAGAGTTAACTGAGGCATTACTTGCAGTAGCTCCTATCTTTAGCGAAGCTCCTTACTTTATGAGTGAAGAGTTTAGCTTAGTAGATTGTTACTTAGCACCACTACTATGGCGTTTACCTGAGTTTGGTATTGAGCTTAATGGTGCAGGCTCTAAAGAGATGAAAGAGTACATGATCCGTTTATTCGAACGTGAGTCATTCCAAGCCTCTTTAACTGAAGCTGAGCGTGAGATCCGTTTATAATGACGCCTAATCGTCCTTATTTATTACGTGCTTTTTTTGATTGGATAGTCGATAACGAATGTACGCCACATATTGTGGTGGACGCTGGTTTTGCGAATGTGCAAGTGCCTACACAATTTGTGCAAGATGGACAAATTGTGCTTAACATTAGCCCATCAGCAGTAACACAGTTTTCGTTAGACCTAACCCAACTTAGTTTTAACGCGCGTTTTGGCGGTCAGCCAATGCAAGTTTATGTACCTTTAGGTGCTGTGCTTGCAATTTACGCCCGTGAGAATGGCGAAGGTACAGTCTTCACTGCAGGCGAGTTTGTAGAGGACGAAGACGAGTTTGATACAGGGCTAGAAAGTGTTGATTCATCTGAGTATATAGATGAAACACCGCCAGAAAAACCTGAAAAGAAAAAAGGCTCACATTTACGTGTTATAAAATAATATGTAGATTACAAAAAAACCGCTTAAAAGCGGTTTTTTTATCGCTGTAATTTAGTGGCTTTTAATTAATATATTCAAATACCTTTACTACTCGCTCAACGCCCGACACATTGCGTGCAATATCAACTGCACGATTAGCTTCATCTTGAGACACCAAGCCCATCAAATAAACCTCAGCGTTTTCTGTAACCACTTTAATGTTATTGCTACTAATATCTTTAGCTGCTAGTAACTGTGCTTTTACCTTTGAGGTAAGCCACGAATCATGAGTTTGAGTTGTTATACCAATATTTGAGCCAATACGAAGTTGGTTATGAATTTTACGAATACCGGCAATCGCTTCTACGGTTATTTGTGCTTCGTTTTTCATTTCCTGATTAGCAACTTGACCAACAAGCAAAACAATACCATTGACACTTATAGCGTTAACTCGAGCAGACTTTTCTAAGCGTTCAACTTCACTAATAGCAATGCTAGCTTTAATTTCTATATTGTTATCATCGATTTGAGAGCCTATAGTGCGACGGTCGTTTGCAGCGGTTACTGCACTGGCAGTGCCAGCTACAACAGCTGCAGCGCAGCCTTGTAGTAAAACAACGGTACCTAAAATAATAAGGGAGCGTTTAAACATAATTTTCATCCTGCGGGAAAAGCGTTAAATCTATAAGTTCACTTAAACAATGTAAGTTAGTTAAATGCGACTCTATAATGCGGCTTGGACGTTTAGACGGTGTTCTTATTTCAACATCATTAGGGCCAAGTAAACCTACTAATTCACCACCATCGTCACCGACCATTACAATGACCTTCATATCGCGTGTAAGTGCAGCTTCAACGGCTGAAATTACCTGCTTTTCATTGCCATTAATTGCTAATACCAATAGTAAGTCACCTTGTTGAGCGAATGCACGGATTTGACGGGCAAATGTATCGTGATCATCGCTGTGATTGTTTTGTCCAAGATTTATATTTTCTTGTGACAAAGCAATAGCAGGCAAGCAAGGACGCTCTGTTTCGTAGTGATTGACCAATATACCCGCTATATGTTGCGCAAGCATATGACAGTTAGCTGTCCCGCAACAAATTAACTTATTACCGTTAATAAGGCTTTGTGCAATTGTGAACGCGGCCGATTCAAGCGCACTGGGAAGGACCTCTCCAGCGGCTATTTGAACTTGAATACTTTCTGTGAAAATTTCTTTTATCGTGTCTTGCATAGCCTACCAATTCTTTTTAGTATTTTAAAATACGTTTTTAAGCCAATTATATGTAGGAGATGATTCTCCGGTTATGGCTACATAGTCAATTCTTAATGCCTGATTTGTTAAGTTTTTAGCTGCTAAGTAATGATGAATACTACGTTTAAGCCGTGCTTGTTTTTGAGTGCTGAGCGCATAATTTGCACCACCTCGAGCATTGTTTTTGCGAAACTTCACTTCCACAAAAACAAGGGTGTTACCCTCTTTCATAATAATATCGAGCTCACCAAAGGGGCAGTAATAATTACGTTCTATAGGTTTTAAACCTTGCGCTACTAGGTATTTTTGCGCTTGTAGTTCGTAGTACTGACCTTTTTCACGACTATTTTGCCACAGCTCTTTAAACCACGACATGCCGCCCCCTTAATTTATCGTTTTTACACCGCTAGCCGATTGCATAAATAAGGGCACAGGGCGTTGTGTTTTTAACTGCACAGACTTAATTTGGCGATTAGTATATTGTGCCCAATCAAGTACGCGTTGTAGGTGCCCATTACTATTAACCGATAACTTACCGCTCAAACCGCTAAATTGATTGCCAGGCATTAAGCTCAACTGCCTAATATCGTTAATAACGAGTACAGCATCGTATGCCATGGCGAATAAGCGCTGGCTAATATCGGCTTGCTCGGGCCAAAGTAAATTATACTGCTCACGTAAGTTATGTTGTGTGATTTGTGAGTTAAGCATCCAAGGTAGTTCTGTGAAATACAGGCCGTCTAAATCGCCTTTGTCGGTTGAGTCAATTTGCTTACTGTGACTTTTTGAGCTCGCATACAGCGGAATTCGCTCTGAGAATGTACTCACATTTACATCAAGGTAGGGCTTAATTAAGCGTGTTTCTATTGCATCACCTAAAATATAAATTACATCAATATCACTGCGTGAGCGTGTTTCACTTTCAACTTCTTGCTTAAATAAGGCTTTTATTGTTTTTATACGCTCTTTAGATTGATCAACTTCTAATAAGCTACTAATCGTTTTTGGCATGTCTTGATTGTTTTCATAAAAACCAATTTGAGGTTTAGTCTCGCTGTAGCGTTGCCATTGCTGATTAAAAAAATCAACTAAGCGCTGGCCATTCGTATTTTCTGGAGCGAGTAGCATGGGTTTTTGGTATCCCATAGCTAGAAAATGCTCTAAAGCTTGTTCAACTTCGTGCTCTGGGTTTAGGGCAAAATAGTAGTGTTGGAGCGAAATAGTGTCTCCATCGAATGTATTTAAATGCAACGTAGGAATATTAATAAGCGTTTCAGCTGCCGTAAGCTTATCTATGTTCGCTTTAAGTAGTGGCCCAACTACAAAGTCAGGGTTAATTTGGTCAAGTTTTGCTGCAATGTCTGCAGTACTTAAATTTTCATCAATAAAAATAGCTTCATTAATATTTTGTTTATCTAATGCGGCTAAAGCTCCTGCTTTTAAAGCATCACCTAGGCGTTCGTTAGGACCTGATTGAGGGAATAACAAAACTAAGCGGTCAATGTTCAAAGGTGCTAATTCAACAAAGTTTTCATCTTGTTTAGGTAACACGGCTCCAGCAGGGTGCCCCACGTAACGGCGTCGCCAATTATTTATTGCTTGATCTAACTCTACACCGCTACCTGCATAAACTTGATGGTATAAAGCAAGATTTACCCAGCCTTGTTGAATAACAGAGCCACGGTTAAAACGCTCCAGCGCATAAGAAGAAAGCTGTTTTAGGTTATCCCATAATTGTTGGTCGAGTTGTGGTATATCAATATTATTTTTTGTAGATGTTTCTGATGCTCTAAAAAAATAGGGAGCCGCTTTTTTAGGGAAATTTTGTGAGGCGTAAATACTGGCTGTTAAAAACTGATGCCATGCAAAGTGTTCAGGTTGTGTCAGCTGCCCATCTAACGATTGTAAAATAATCAAAGACTGGTCATTTTTATTTTGTTGCTTTTGCGCGTATGCAATATAAAGGCGATTTTGAGTTTGATCGACACTCGCTGTTAACTCTAGGTCGCTACCAATTTGCTCTAATAATGGCCAGTTCTTCTCAGAAATAGCAGCATCACGTGCGCTATACAATAATTGTATTTTATCTGCACCTTCGCGATTTACGGCCAATTGATAGATAGATTGAGCATTAGCCGCTTGATTTTTTAGCGCATTAGCACTGCTGCTGAAGTTATCGCTTTTTTTAATTGGTTTTTCGGTTGTGCTACACGCCGATAACCCTGACAATATAATTAATAGACCAACTAGTTTAAGTCGCACAATGATTTCCCAATACGTTAACGCGATTTGCTTATATTACTGACTGACGCAGGAGACCTCAATGTTAAATGAGGAGAATTCACATAAAATTGGCACTCTTTACGTTGTTGCCACCCCAATTGGCAATTATGACGACTTAAGTCAGCGTGCTATCACGACATTATCGCAGGTTGACTTAATCGCTGCTGAAGACACTCGCCATACAGGTAAGCTCCTTAGCCATTTTGGTATTAAGGCAAAAACATTTGCATTACATGATCACAACGAAAAACAAAAAGCACAGCAAATTATCGACCAGCTTAATCAAGGATTAAATATTGCTTTAGTATCGGATGCAGGCACGCCACTCATTAGTGACCCTGGATATGCGGTTGTAAACTTATGTCGTGAGCAAGGGGCAAGCGTAACCCCAGTACCAGGTGCGTGCGCTGCTATAACCGCGGTGTGTTGTTCAGGGCTGCCTACCGATCGTTTTCAGTTTATTGGCTTTACGCCCGCTAAAAGTAAGTCTCGCCAAGATTTTTTTATCGATGCGGTTAACTCAAGTATTACCAGTATAATGTATGAAAGTACGCACCGTATTATGGCAAGTCTAGACGATTTAGAAACTGCACTTGGCAGTGAACAGCAGGTCGTATTTGCCAAAGAGCTAACTAAAACGTTCGAAACTTTTTTTAATGGCTCAGTGAGTGAGCTAAAGCAGTTTTTAACCGATGATCCCACTAAGCAACGCGGCGAAATAGTTCTCATGCTGCCGGGTAAGCCTAAGATAGTAGACGACATTCCACCAGAGGCTCGTAAAATGTTGGCTCTACTTGAAAAAGAAATGCCAATGAAAAAAGCGTGCGGTGTTGTAGCTGATTACTTTGGCATGAAAAAAAATGCACTATACAAAACAATTATTGAAGAAAAAGAGTAAATATTACTGCGCTTGGCTTTAGCGTCATGTATACTGCGCGCCGAGTCAGCCAAGATAATCGCTGCCTGTGACGAAAATGATCAGGGGGAGGAAAGTCCGGGCTCCACAGGGCAGAGTGCCAGCTAACGGCTGGGGGGCGTGAGCCCACGACAAGTGCAGCAGAGAGAAGACCGCCAACTTCGGTTGGTAAGGGTGAAAGGGTGCGGTAAGAGCGCACCGGGCCGCTAGTAATAGCCGGTTGCAAGGTAAACTCCACTCGGAGCAAGACCAAATAGGGTTCCTTATGGCGTGGCCCACGTTGGAACCGGGTAGGTTGCTTGAGCCATAGAGCGATTTATGGCCTAGACGAATGATTATCACTTTCTTCGGAAAGGACAAAACCCGGCTTATAGGCTGACTCACTCATTCAATAAAAAGCCCGCAGTTAACGCTGCGGGCTTTTTTGCATCTAAATTTTATTAACTTAAATAATATTCTTTCCTTGTTCAGGATCCCTTGACTGCTCTGCCTGTTCGCGTATTTCGTCAGTATCACTGCTTACATCGTTAAGTGTTTCTGTTTGCTCGTGGGTTTCCGGTGGTTTCTTTTCATTTAAACGCTCTTTTACTGCTGAGCTTGAAAATTCCTTGCCAGAGGCATTTAATAAAATCCGTTCTCTAGCATCATCCGGCATACTTATATTTTGCTCAGTAAATTCATTAACTAGTTCACGCATAAGCTGAGAGCTTACTTTAAGTGGACTATGCTGCTCGCTATTAACCCAAAAATATAAAATAAAGTTTATTGTTGATGAGCCTAAATTTTTTATAAGTACTTGTGCTGGGGGATCGTTTAATACGGCCGTTTGTTTGTTTGCTATATTTAGAGCAAGCGTTTGCGCGCTGCGTATGTCGTTATCGTAACCTATACCTATTTCCACTTTACCGCGCATTTTGGGGTTGGCAGTTAAATTTTTGATGGTATTTTTATACACCGTAGCATTAGGAATTTGAATGTGATTACCATCGTAGTCAACAAGCGTTGTGGCACGAGCCGTTACTTTTTTTATAACGCCTAAACGTCCATCTACTTCAATTACATCGTCTATTTTAAACGGGCGTTGTACACTTAAAAGTAAGCTTGCTATAAAATTTTCTGCGATGTCTCTAAAAGCAAAGCCTAATATTAAGCCTATTAAACCGGTCCCACTCATTATGGCTACCGCAAATTCAGTAAGCCCTGCTAAACGTAAAAACAGATATAGGCCTAATAAAATGACTAAAGTGCTAATTCCGCGCCTTACAACCAGCAAAACTAGCTTACTATCGGTTACTAAATTGATAAGTTTTATGAGCAAGCGTGAGAGAGGACCTGCTGTAAAATAGCTAATAGTGAGTAAGAGTAAACCTAACAACAAGGTGGGTAATATTTGCGCTGTAGCGTGAACTAATTGCATGCTTTGGTCATAAAAAAATTGCCACGAAAACACATTTCCTTCCATTACGGGGTTCAATGAGGGGGTACTGGCAGCTGATGGTACGTCTGATGCTATTGTAGGCATTGGGTTTCTTCCGTGTTTAGTTACTTTTACTTTAACAGCAAGTTTAATACCAAACACCTTTTTTAAGTTGGCAGTTATTTTGCTTCATTAAAGTACTAACTATAGTGAGATTAAGTATGAAAAAGCCAAAAAGAGGTCAACATGCAGAGCAACCAGCACATATTCCAATGAAGGGCTGGTGGGATATTGCTAAGCGTATTTTTGCGCGCATGAGCAAAGACAATTTATCTTTGGTTTCTGCCGGAGTGGCATTTTATGCGTTACTTGCTATTTTCCCAGCTATTGCTGCTTTGGTTTCTATATACGCTTATTTTGCTTCACCTGCAGAGATCAGTGAGCACCTTAGGCAGTTTACAACCTTAATACCAAATAGTTCGCGTGAACTGATTTTATCGCAAATTTCAGAGCTCACTCAAAGCTCTCAGGCGCGGCTAACTTTAGGGGCGTTAGGCACGTTATTACTCACTATTTGGAGTAGCTCTAAGGGAAGCCAAGCATTAATTACAGCCTGCAACATAAGTTATCATGAATATGAAAAACGTTCTTTCTTGAGGGCGCAGTTTGTTCGTTTTATGTTTTCGGTAGGTGCTATTTTAGTCGCTATTTTTGCGCTGTTGATTATAGGTATTTTGCCTATAGTACTAAATTTAGTAGGTCTCAAAGACAGTATTGATTTGTTAATTAAGGTTGTGTCGTGGCCAATACTAGCCCTTACGTTTAACTTTGCATTGGTGCTTTTATACCGTTACGCACCGCATAGAAAAGCGGCTAAATGGCGTTGGATAACGCTCGGCTCTGCTATTGCAACCGTATTTTGGATTATAGCATCTATTGGCTTTTCATTTTATGTATCGCGCTTTTCAAGTTATAACGAAACTTATGGATCCTTGGGTGGGGTGGTCATCATGCTAATGTGGTTATATATAAGCGCGTACATCGTCACCATGGGAGCCGTTATTAACGCAGAAACAGAGCAGCAAACGGCAAAAGACAGCACAATTGGACCAGAGAAAGAGCTAGGTGAACGCGGCGCGTATGTTGCTGATCACCTGGGTATCAAAAACGATTAATCAATCGTTACTCTGCTGCAATTATTGCTGTAAGTTGATCTTTAAATTCTTGTGCTGCAGGGCCTAATCTATCAACATCGTTACACATTAAATATAAGTTAAGAGGACGCGTAATGCCTTGCTCAAGGTTTAGTACCTTGAGTGTATCATCATTAATAAGATGAGCTACTTGATCAAACGGAAGCCACGCGTAACCTAGATTTTGGCTCACCATATCAATTGAATTACGTAAGTGGCTAACGGTCCAGCGCATATCTGCGCCTAACCAACCTTCGTCTTGGTTAGTGTGTGTTGCAGAATCGCGCACTACAATTTGTCGATGTTGTTTTAAATCTCGAAAGCTTAATTGTTCTTCATGTTGGTTAAGTGGGTGATTTTTATGCGCTACGGCAATAAACTCAACATCTGTCAATTTGCTACAACTAATGCCATAAATAGGAACTGATGAAATAGCTAAATCAACCACCGCATTGTTAAGTAATTCATTGGCGCCGGTTAGCACGCTTTCAATCAAATCGATTTTTAGTAATGGATAAAGCTCACTTGTTTTAGCAAGTGCTTGATACAAAATGGGCTGAGGGAATACTTCATCAACTGCTATTTTTAATGTACTTTCCACTCCTTCACTTAGTGTATTTGCAACAGATTCTATTTTATTCGCTTCTTCAATTAAAAACTCTGCACGGCGTAATATAAGTTTTCCACTTTCCGTTAAAAACGCTTTACGGCCTTTCACCTCAAGTAGTTTTATTTGCAAAGCGGCTTCGAGTTTTTGCACTGCATGATGAACCGTTGACTGGCTTTTAAATACCGCTGCACTGGCGCCAGCAAAACCACCATGTTCTACCACGGCTTTAAACATCCGCCATTGATCTAATGTGGGTTTTGCCATTTGAAATCCTGTTAGAAATTTATTTGCTTCTTGGACTTGACCGTATAGACGCATTTTTAATTGCATAACAGAAATAGATTAATTTATGTTTAACCCAGTCCTAACAAAATTCATTAATCACGGTAAGTTTACTTTGAAAGAATTACCTTTTTCTCAGCAATAAGATCCATAAAATCGCTTTTATTTAAAGGCTTGGAAAATAAGTAACCTTGCCCATAATCACAACCAGCCTCAGTTAGTAGCTGGTATTGTAAAGGTGTTTCAATGCCTTCTGCTATTACTTTTAAACCAAGCTGGTGAGCCATTACAATAATTGCTTCACACAAGGATAGTTCTTGGCTATCAGCCTTAATATTATCAACAAAGCGTTTATCAATCTTTAAGTAGTCAGTATCCATTTCCTGCAAGTAGGCAAGCGATGAGTAGCCTGTACCAAAATCGTCAAGCGCCAGTTGCATCCCTGATTTCACAATTTGCTTGAGGCGCTTTTGCGTCAGTTCCTCAGGGTTAACCATTAAGCCTTCTGTTATTTCAGCAACAATAGAAGAGGGGGAAATTTTAGCGGCATCAAGCATGGCATACCAATCATCAATACCACTATTAGCAGTAGATAATTGTACAGGGGAGACGTTTACACTTATTTGAAAATCGTCATCAGTAAATTTTTTTATATCGGTGAGTGTTTCTATTGCTTGGGAAAATACAAATTGGCCAATGGCATTAATTTGCCTTGTTTCTTCAGCAAGAGGAATAAACGCAATAGGGCTTATTAACCCTTTTTGTGGATGTTGCCAGCGTATTAAGCCTTCAGCCTTGTGTATATGTAAACCGTTTAGCGACACTATAGGCTGATAAAATAATTCGAACTGTTTATATTCTATTGCACAGCGTAAGTCTTTGAGTAATAACATACGAGCTTGTGCTTGCTCTCTCATATCACGAGAGAAAAATTCAAAGCCATTACGGCCATTATTTTTAGCCTTATACATTGCCTGATCGGCTGCTTTTAATAGCTGCTCGGTATTTTCACCATCTTCGGGCGCACAGGCTATACCCATGCTGGCACTTATAAATACTTCTTCATTTTCAACATGTATCGCAGACGATAAGCTTTGTAAAATATTGCTAGCAATCTGGTTTATATGGCGAGTACTTTTAATATGATTAAAAACAATAACAAATTCATCACCACCAATACGCGCAACAAATTCGGCATTTTTAGCTGAATTTACAATACGCTGCGACACCACTTTTAATAGGTTGTCTCCATAGTGGTGGCCTAAAGTATCATTAATATCTTTAAAATGATCAATATCTAAAAGCATCACTACAAAGCTTTCATTATTTGAATTAGAAAACTGTTTATTTAGCCGTATTTTAAGCTCTAATCGATTTGGTAAATCGGTCAAATGATCGAAGTGAGCTTGTCGCCAAAT
>NZ_NTLW01000152.1:0-7023 GCF_002632075.1 Pseudoalteromonas sp. ESRF-bin5
CCAACACGAGGAATATCATCCAAATTTTCAGCTGCTTTTTTAAACTGCTCGTATTCTTGTAGGCGTTTAATTAGTTCAGCACGAGGGTCTTCCTCTTCTTCGAGCTCTTCGTGAACAGGAAGAAGCAGCCGTGATTTTATTTGCGCTAACAATGCCGCCATGACTAAATACTCACCAGCAAGCTCTAATTGAAATTCGCTCATCATTTCAACATAGCTAACATATTGTTCTGTAATACTAAATATTGAAAGTTCAAGTACGTCAAGCTTATGTTTTTTTATTAAATAAAGAAGTAAATCAAGCGGCCCCTCAAAGGTTTCTAAAATAACTTCAAGTGCGTCGGGTGGAATATATAAGTCTTCAGGTTTATCAACAACGGCCTTTCCATGCAAAAAAGCCAGTGGCAGATTTTGCTGCACTGGCTCATCAATTACTGGTGGAAGTTTAGTCGTTGAAGCCACGTTTAATTACTCAAACGGGCTCACATCACCACAGCCAACACGCAGTATTTTTACATCGTCCTCGGACAAATCAATAACGGTTGTTGCCTGCTCTGGTAAGTATCCACCATGAATAATAAGATCTACGTGCTTATCAAGCCTATCTAAAATCTCGTCTGGGTCCGACTCTGTAAATTCTTGTCCGGGTAAGATAAGCGAACACGACATGAGTGGCTCGCCCAACTCGGCTAACAGTGCACATGCTATTGGGTGCTCAATAACACGTATGCCAATCGTTTTTTTCTTATCGTTTAATAAACGCTTAGGTACTTCCTTTGTGCCTTTAAAAATAAAGGTATAAGGTCCCGGCGTATTATTTTTAATCAGTCGGAATAATTGATTATCAACGCGTGCATAAGTAGATAACTCTGATAAATCACGACATACAAGTGTAAAATTGTCGTTTTTATCAATGCCACGAATACGCTCTATACGCTCTTTGGCTTGCTTATTACCAATGTTACATCCAATTGCATAGCCAGAGTCGGTAGGGTAAACAACAACACCACCTTGTTTTATTATATCAACAGCTTGAGTTATTAACCTTGCTTGTGGGTTATCTGGATGAATATGAAATAATTGACTCATGTTAATGCCCCTTCTTGTCCTTCCCAAACTTGCCAAACACCTTGGCAATCTTTAGGTAAGTATAAATTTTTACCAAGCTCTAAATAGCTTGTCGGAAAATGAAAATCTGAGCCTTGTGAACATAATAATTCGTACTCTCGGCTGAGTTCACCTAAAAATTGACGTTCACTAGGTGCTTGCTGAGGTTGCGCTACTTCCATTGCATCTCCCCCTGCATTTTTAAATTCAACTAACAGTTTACGCAACCACTTATTAGACATTCTGTAGCTACTTGGATGGGCAAGCACTGCAACCCCTCCTGCTGCATGTATTGCTTTAATAGCGGTTTGCATATCACACCAACAGCTTGGTACGTACCCCGTTTTACCTCGCCCTAAATACTTTTTAAATACTCCAGGGAAATTTTTAGCGACTCCACGCTGCATTAATGCACGTGCAAAATGGGCACGTGTAATTTGTCCATTTACAGCAAGTTCTTTAGCTTGGTCGTAAATGCCTTCAAAGCCATTTTTTTCAAGGCGAAAGCCTATTTGTGTTGCCCGTTCCTCTCGCTTTTGCTGCTGAGCAGTTAATAAAGCATCGAGCTCTTCGTTATCAATATTTATGTTTAACCCGACAATGTGGATCTCAAAGCTTTCCCACTTTGTCGATATTTCTGTGCCTGTAATTAATGACAGCGGAAGATTCTCTGACTTAATAAATGATTGAGCCGGTTTAATAGCTGCCACAGTGTCATGATCGGTAATAGCAAACACATCAATATTTTTATCTACTGCACGGTTTAATAATTCTTCAACCGTTAAATGTCCGTCTGAATGTGTTGTGTGGCTATGTAAATCATATTTTATCAAAAGAAAACTGCTTAAAATTAAGGTTTGAAGGTATTTATGCAAGTATAACAAGTTTTTTCATTAAATTGTTTTAAATAAACACTTGACACAAAAGCACTAGATACGTTTTACTGTAGCCACTTTAAGACACATAAAGAATTAAAAACAATGAACAATTCAAACCTAAACACAATTTGGTGGTGGCACTCGTAATTATCGGGTGATGAATTGTCGTGTCTGACAAAATTTCAAAACCCGCAAATATGCGGGTTTTTTTATAACTAAATTTTAATAAATACATAATAAATTTGAGGCAGAAAACATGAATAACGGTATTACTCTTACACATCATTGGTGGTGGCGCCTGGTATAGCGGGACTGTAATGCTCTGTTTGTAATTTAGATATCGTTATTCAAACCCCGCATTGCACAGCATTGCGGGGTTTAATTTTTTTGAGGGAATGAGGTTTGATTTTTAGTCACATAACAACTACGCCGGGTGAAGTAACGAGTATTACGCAAACCCGCGACTACATCAGTAGTCCACTTGCGCTGTACGCGGCACTTGATAAACCTAACTCACTGCTACTTGAATCGGCTGAAATTGATTCTAAAGACAGTGTAAAAAGTTTAATTTTAGTCGATTGCGCATTGCGCATTGTTTGCCAAGGCAAAACAGTCACGATTGCAGCCCAGTCAAACAATGGCCACCAGCTGTTAAGTTACTTACAAGCTCATGTTAAAAACTGCAATGTAGAATTAAACGATACAACCCTAACCCTAAATTACTTGAGTACAAGTAACGACATTGATGAAGCCAGTAAACTAGTGGCCGATAATGCATTTAGTGCCCTACGAACCTGTATTAACTCAATCAAAAGTACCACCGACAACCCTTTCTCTCTATTTTTAGGCGGTGTATTTGCCTACGACATGGTTGCAAACTTTGAACAGTTAAGTGACGTTCCCGATGGCGAGAACAGCTGTCCTGATTATGTATTTTATTTAGCTGAAACATTAGTTGTAATAGACCACCAAAAACAGACCACCGAACTTATCGGTAACGTATTTAACGGCCCAGACGTACACGCAAACTGCTTTGAAGTAGGCAAACAGCTAGAGCAGTTAAATAGCCTTTGCGATAACGCAGCCCAATACAGCGCCCCATTAAACAAAGGCGAATGTGAGGTGAGCGTAGACATAAGCGACAGCACCTATTGCGAACAGGTTATAAAACTTAAAAAGAACATTGTAGACGGGGATATTTTTCAGGTTGTTCCTTCTCGTACTTTCTCGCTGCCTTGCCCTAATGCTTTACATGCGTATAGCCAATTAAAACAACAAAACCCAAGCCCTTATATGTTTTACATGCGCGATGAGGACTTTGCTTTATTTGGCGCATCACCCGAATCAGCCCTTAAATACGATATTAATAACCAGCAGGTAGAAGTGTATCCAATTGCAGGAACGCGCCCTCGTGGTAAATTTGCTAATGGGCAAATAAACCCCGATTTAGATAGCCGTATTGAGCTTGAACTTAGAAACGATCAAAAAGAACGTGCAGAACACCTAATGCTTGTTGACTTAGCCCGTAACGATGTAGCACGAATTAGTGTTGCAGGTACACGTCATGCCAAAGAGCTATTAAAAGTAGACCGTTATTCGCAAGTTATGCATTTAGTTTCACGTGTTGTTGGTACGTTAAAACCAGAACTCGATGCACTTCACGCTTACCAAGCATGCATGAACATGGGTACCTTAGTAGGCGCACCTAAAGTTCGCGCTGCAGAATTAGTTCGCCAAACAGAAGGAAAACGACGTGGCAGTTACGGTGGCGCAGTAGGTTATTTAACCGGTGATGGCGCAATGGACAGCTGTATTGTTATTCGCTCTGCCTTTGTTAAAAACAACATGGCTTATGTGCAAGCCGGTGCCGGGGTTGTATTTGACTCAGACCCGCAATCTGAAGCTAACGAAACTCGCGCTAAAGCTCAAGCGGTTATTACCGCCATAAAATCAACTTTCGAGGCGGTATAACATGGGTGCATCACAGCCAATCAAAATTTACTTTTTAGATAACTTTGACTCGTTTAGTTACAACTTGGTAGACGAACTAACTATGCTCGGTGGTGAGCTTGTTGTGTATAGAAATAACATAAGCGCCGATACTATTTTTAATAAAATGCGCCAAGAGCAAGGCCAAGTATTACTTGTACTTTCACCAGGCCCAGGCACACCAAGCGATGCTGGTTGCCTCATGGATCTTATTGCGCTGTGTAAAGGCCATTTCCCTATGCTGGGTATTTGCTTAGGTCAACAAGCGTTAACACAAAGTTATGGCGGAGTAATCGGACATGCGGGTGAAACCGTACATGGTAAGTCATCAATTATTGATCTAAGCACACACCCTGTGTTTAAAAATATGGGCGATACAATGCCGGTGGCACGTTACCACTCATTAATGGCTACGCAAGTACCTGATAGCATAGAGGTAATAGCACAATACCAAGATATTCCTATGGCTATTTATCACCATGATGACGGTGCTCTGGGTTATCAGTTTCACCCTGAATCAATACTAACGCCCAACGGGGCTATGTTGCTGCAACAAAGTGTTGCTTACCTAACAAATAATAATTAAGAGGACGTTATGAGTACACATTTAACCAACGTACTTAATGTTCAACACGCCATTGAGCAACTTACGATTAAGCAATCACTCAGTTATAGCCAATCAAAAGCGCTATTTGATGAAATTATGCAAGGTAACATGAGCGATATTGAGCTAACAGCTTTGCTTATTAGTCTTAAAATGAAAGGTGAAGTGAGTGATGAAATAGCAGGAGCTGCGGCATCTATGCGTGAAAACGCAGTGGCTTTTAATACTACTTGCTCACAACTTGCAGATAGCTGTGGCACCGGTGGCGATGGATCAAATACTATTAATATCAGCACCACTGCCGCTATTGTCGCAGCTGCAGCGGGTATTAACATGGTAAAACATGGCAACCGCAGTGTGTCGAGTAACTCAGGCTCTGCCGACTTACTCAAAGCGCTTGGTATTAATATAGATATGAGCCCAGAACAAGCAGCAAAATGCCTTGAGCAAACACACTTTACATTTTTGTTTGCACCTCATTATCACAGCGGTGTGCGCCATGCGATGGGCGTGCGTACTGCACTTAAAACACGAACTATTTTTAATATTTTAGGCCCCCTTGCCAACCCTGCGGCGCCTGATGTGCAATTATTAGGCGTTTACGACGAGTCGCTATGTATGCCTATGGCGCAAACGCTTAAAACATTAGGCGCACAACGCGCAATGATCGTACACGGTTCAGGCACTGACGAAATTGCCCTTCATGGCCCAACCAACGTAGTTGAGCTTAATAATGGTGAAATAAGCCAGTACATGCTCAACCCAAGCGACTTCGGCCTTGCAAACTATTCACTTGAACAACTGGCAGGTGAAGGCCCACAATATAACGCTGATGCAAGCGTTGCTATTTTACAAGGCAAAGGCACTGATGCGCACAACGCCGCTATTGTGGTAAATGTTGCTGCTCTTTTATATCTAACAGGTAAAGCTGATTCACTTAAAGATGGCGCACAGCAAGTACACTCACTTTTAAGTTCAGGCAAAGCCATGGACACATTAAATGCAATTATTGAGGTAAGTCATGGCTAATGTATTAGACAAAATTGTTGCTGATAAAAAGCTAGAATTAATTGAACGAAAAGCCGCTCGTCCGCTTGAAAGTTTTAAAGATCAAGCGGTGCCAACCAGCCGTGATTTTTATAAAGCATTGGCGGCACCCGGTACGCAATTTATTTTAGAATGTAAAAAAGCGTCCCCTTCTAAGGGATTAATAAGAGAACCTTTTGATTTAACTGAAATCACTGCAGCTTACAAAAAATATGCAAGCTGCATGAGCGTACTCACCGATACTAAATACTTTCAAGGTAGCTTTGACTACCTAGAGTTTGTACGTTGCCAAGTTGATCAGCCACTTATTTGTAAAGACTTTTTCATAGATGAGTATCAGGTTTATATGGCTCGTATTTATGGTGGCGATGCTATCTTACTTATGCTTTCGGTACTTAATGATGAAGAATACACAGCACTGCATAAGGTCGCTGATTCACTTAATATGGCGGTGCTAACCGAGGTAAGTAACGAAGAAGAAGTACACCGAGCACTTAACCTAAATGCTAAAATTATTGGTATTAATAACCGTGATTTACGTGACTTGAGTACCGATTTAGCTACTACTGAAAAACTACGTAAATTAATACCTGAAGATAAAGTTGTTATTTCTGAGTCAGGTATCTATACCCATCAAGATGTTAAACGCTTAGCACCGCTGTGCGATGGCTTTTTAATTGGTAGCTCGCTGATGGCCGAAGCTGATTTAGAACAAGCATGTCGCCGGGTTATTTTTGGGGAAAATAAAGTATGTGGACTTACTCGCAGCCAAGATGCGCAAGCTGCGTATAATGCGGGTGCTGTATATGGCGGTTTAATTTTTCATCCTAAGTCTCCACGTTGTGTTGATTTAGATTGCGCCCAAGCCATAACGCAATCAGCACCCCTCAAGTTTGTGGGTGTTTTTGTTAATGAGTCAACAGAGAAAGTTGCTCACGCCGCAAGTGTGTTAAAATTAGCGGCAGTTCAATTACATGGCCAAGAAAGTGACGATTACATTAAAGCGTTGCGTACACAATTACCTAGCAATTGTGAAATTTGGAAAGCACAAGCAATTAAAGATGCGCTACCTACTCCTGTAAATGGCGTTGACCGCCACTTGTACGACACTCACAGTGATAAACAAGCTGGTGGAACAGGAAAAGTATTTGATTGGTCGCTTCTTCGCGATGCAACAACACCGTTTATGCTAGCTGGTGGCTTAAATCCAGACAATATTAAAGATGCGCTTTATCAAGGTGCCTTAGGCCTTGACTTAAATTCTGGGGTTGAAGACGCTCCGGGCAAAAAGTGCCCAAACAAATTACATCATGCTTTTACAAGTATCAGAAATTATTGAGGTTAAAATGCAAAATCCAGCTTATTTTGGCGAGTTTGGCGGTATGTTTGTACCCGAGTT
>NZ_NTLW01000068.1:0-21605 GCF_002632075.1 Pseudoalteromonas sp. ESRF-bin5
ATGGTGTTATGCATCTCTTTTTGCTGTTTTGTTAAGCCCTCTTTGGTAAAGGCGTTACGTGTTTGCCCATCAAACCCTCCAGGAAAATCAATTCTAATATCGCCATGGTCTTTACTTGGGGTGTTATCTAATAGTACTTCCGTACCGTAATACATTTGCGGTATGCCACGTGTGGTTAAAAACAAGGTCATCGCCATTTTTGTTTTGGCTAAATCTTGGCCAAGCTCAGTGTAAACACGGCTCATATCGTGGTTATCGGCAAACACCATAATGTTATTTGTATCAGGGTATAAAAAGTCATTAGCTAACGATTCATATACTTTAACCCAACCCGTGTTCCAGCTTTCATCTTCATTTAGCGCTTGAATTACCGACTCTTGCAACGAAAAGTCCATCACGCTTGGTAAGCTTGATGTATAGCCATCTTGGTTATGCTTGCCACGTTGCCAGTAAGAAGCAATAGCAGGGTTAGACGTCCACTCTTCTCCAACAATATTAAAGTCTGGATACTCTTGCATTATGGCTTTTGTCCAATCACTCAAAAATGCTTTATCTGAGTAAGAGTAGGTATCAACGCGTATGCCGCTCAAATCGGCGTATTCTATCCACCAAATCGCATTTTGAATTAAGTATTCACTTAACAGTGGTTGGCGCTGATTTAAATCAGGCATGGTTTCTACAAACCAGCCATCGTTAAACTGGCGCTTGTCGTATTCACTGGCGTGTGGGTCTTGTATGGTTTGGCGCGCATGGCTGGTGGCATTCTTGCCTTTATTAAACTCACCATTAAAGTTAATCCAATCTTTAGTTGGCTTATCTTTAACCCAAGTATGCTCAGAGCCAAAATGGTTAAGAACCATATCCATTACAAGGCCTATACCCTGCTCTTTTGCTTTTACAGATAACGCTTTGTATAACTGGTTTGAGCCCATTCGTGGGTCAACCTTATAAAAGTCTGTAATTGCATATCCATGATAAGAATAATTAGGCATATTGTTTTCAAGCACAGGCGTCAGCCAAAGCTGTGTTACGCCTAAGTCGTTTAAATAGGGAAGCGCGTTTATAACGCCTTGAATATCACCACCGTGGCGTCCACCTTTTATACTCGGGCTTGCTGCTTCTAACATGCTTGGGACGGTATCGTTTTCTTTATCACCATTAGCAAATCGATCGGGGTTAATTAAATAAAGCGTATCAGCTGATGTAAACCCTTTACGCTGAGCGCTGTTTTTATCTCGCTCAAGAATTGGAAACTCAAAGTTATTGCTCGTTTCGCTGCTATTAAACTTAAGCGTTCCGGCTTTAGCGGCGTCGGTAATGGTAATATTTAAAAATACATAATTTGGATTATCGGTACGGGTTACTTTATTTAACTTAACGCCGCTGTACTTAGCTAATTTAATTTGCTCGTTTGCAATGTTTTGCTCATGAACCATGATGGTAATCGTGTTTTTGTTCATGCCAACCCACCAATTAGCTGGCTCAACGTCAAGTGCGTAGCTAATGGTTGGTAAAGTACAGGCACTAACAAGTAAAAGCTTTTTTAAAAGTTGCATCATCAGGCCTTTTTAATTTTTGCTAAAAAATCTTTATGAGTGGGTAATTGATCTACCGTTGAGGTAATAAGCGTTTTTAGTGTTGAGAATAAATCGTTTAGTTGTTCACTACTGAGTGAGTCAACGATGTTGTTATAATCCTCGGGAATAAGACCTTGTCCAATACACACCTGCTGCCAAGCCACTTCTGCAAATAGCTCGTCGTTTTCGCGCACTACCTTGCCTGTTTGCCTAAATAAATCTATTTTATGAGCTAACGATTGAGGTATATCCATTTGCTTACATTGGCGCCAAAATGGCGAGTCTTCTCGTTCGGTTAATTTGTAATGCAAAATAATGAAGTCGCGAATATGTTCTATTTCAGTAACACTTTGCTTATTAAATTCAGTAACAAGCGCATCACTAATGCCATTATGAGGAAATAACTTAATTAAACGTATAACCGCACTTTGAATTAAATGAATACTGGTAGACTCAAGCGGCTCTAAAAACCCACTTGAAAGCCCCACTGCTACCACATTTTTATGCCATTGCTTTAAGCGTCGCCCAGTTTTAAATTTTATTAAGCGAGGATCTGTTGTAGGTTCACCCGGTAAGTTATTAAGTAAAAGTGCAGTCGCGCCCTCGTCAGATAAATATCGACTGCAGTAAACAAGCCCGTTTCCTGTTCTATTTTGCAACGGTATTTGCCACTGCCAGCCTGCGTTATGTGCAATAGAACGCGTATAAGGCCTTAATTCGTCACTTCCTGTTGATTGCACTGCTACGGCGCTATCGCATGGTAAATAATGCGACCAATCAACAAACCCTGTATTAAGCGTTTGCTCAATTAAAAGTGCACGTTGCCCCGTACAATCTATAAATAAATCCCCCTCTATTTGGCTATTATTATCAAGCGTTAGACTGTTAATTTGGCCTGTATTTGGGCACTGAGTAACACGCTCTATTTTTGCATCGATGTGTTTTACACCGCGTGATAATGCCAGTTTTTTAAGGTACTCAGCATATAAGGTCGCATCAAAATGAAAAGCGTAACTTATCCCAGGTAGCTGTGTATTAGGAATAGCGCTTAGTGGTGCAAACTTGTGCTTTTTAGCTGCTTGGTAATTAAGTGAAAAATCCCATAAAGAATCCTCACTACCACTAATTTGCCCTTTTACCCAAAAGTTATAAAAGTCACAAAACGGAAAGTCTTTACCAAACGAGCCAAACGCATGCATGTAACTATGTGATGGTGTTTTCCAGTTTTCGAACTCAATGCCAAGCTTTATAGAGGCATTAGTAGCATTTATAAAATCTTGTTCATTAATACCTAACGCATTGTTGAGCTGAATAATAGGCGGAATGGTCGCTTCACCAACGCCAATAGTACCAATACTGCTGGATTCTATAAGGGTGATGTTAATTACTTTACCTAACACTTTATTAAGTAGCGCTGCGGCTATCCAACCAGCGGTCCCACCACCCGCAATAACAACGTTTTTTATTGGTTTCATAGTATTGCCCACCTTTACAAGTCAACGCTTTTTTAAGTTTGATAAAATTTAGATAAAGTAGCTATAAAAAAGCCCTTGTAAAATAAATTACAAGGGCTTCTACTACACAACGTTTATTATAGCTTGTAACTAAAGCCCAATAAGAACGTACGACCATAATCTTGGTAGTCACGTACTTGTAGCGCGTTATCGCCACTTAAAGTGGTAAACGGTTCTTCAGTAATATTTTGTACTTGGAAGGTTACATTTAAGCCATCTAAGCTATCAACACCTGCTTCGCCAAAATCAAAGCCCAATTGTGCATCCCAAATTGTTTCACCTTTAATGTCAACTTGAGTTGCAGCAAGGCCTAATCCATTTACATTACCTTTAAAGTCACTACGTTTACGCATACTTGTACGCGCTTGGAAGCCATTACGCTCGTAGTAAACAGTCAAGCTATCAATTTGGTCAGATAGGCCAACAAGTTCATACTCATTCCCATTTTGATCTTCAACGTCTTGTTCAATTCCCGTATGGCTTGCAATTAAACCAAAGCCATCAAGTGAAGAATGAAATACGTTAAACGGTAGCGCAAGAGAAAGCTCGTAACCCCATAGGTCACCGCCGCCGCCATTTACTTTACCATTACCAGTACCTGAAGAAGTTGCTGGTATTTCACCCGTTGCAGGATTAGCTACGCCAGACATATCGACTGCGTATGTACCATCAAATATCCACTGGTTGATATCTTTATAGAAAACCGCAGCAGAGAAGTAACCTTCTGCATTAAAGTAATTTTCGTAGCTGATATCAAAGCCTGTCGCTTCTTTTGGCTCTAGTTTAGGGTTACCACCTGAAATACTCCAAAAGTTGCCATTATCATCTGGTTGTTGACCGTATGATGCATTGATTGACGCATTCATATCATTTAACAATGCGCGTGAAATAGTTTTAGCCGCACCAAAACGTAACGTTTGTTCTTCGTCGATTGCAAACGACAAGTTAATGCTTGGTAAAACGTGGCTATAGTCATGACTTACGTCTGTTGGTGTAACAACTACAAGACCGTCTACTGTGTTAGCAGCTGAACCCTGTGAAGACTGTTCAGTTTTAACATAGCGAACGCCCACATTACCTGTTACCGGAATTGATCCAATTTCTGCGTTAATATCGGCTTGAACAAAGAAGGCAGTTACTTTTTCTTGGACTGTCCACGACTGTGTTTTATGCTTTTGGTCTGTAAGGCTTTCTTGAAGTAAATCATAGTAACCATCGTTTATTAGGGCACGAGTATCGTAGGCAATCATATCGCCCATACCAATGAAGTCTAAGCTAGCTGAACCTAAACGGTACTGCTCTGGAACCGAAACCATACCTGGGTTAGATAGAGAAAAATCTTTAAGTGTTAAAAAATAACCTTCAGATAACTTTGATTTTTCACGGTCACGATAAGACATACCAAATTTAACAGCATTAACGTATTCGTTGTCTAGAATTTTAGTTGCAGCAAGTTTTAACGTGGTTAGTTCATCATTCACTTCTGGCGCATTGATGAAACCATCTTGTGCTGTATTTTGAAATGGTGTGTCAGTTAAACCATATTTGTCATTAAGGGCTTTACTTCCACCCCACGATAACGGGCCACCTAATTGAATTAGGTTATAGTCACTGTAATCTAGCTCATGAGAAAATTGTGCACCTGTATTACCACCATCAAGCATATAACCAATGTTGTCAGCAACACCATTAGCATCACCTCGACCTGTGCCTGAATAACTTTCAATGCTCCATAGCTGACGTTCAACCTCAGAGCGGCTAATATCAAACTCTGTGCTCCAACTGTCGTTAATATCGTATTTTGCATTAAAACCAAACTGCGTTAATTCAGCTTTTCGTTCTTGATGATCGTTACGAACAACAACACGCTGACCTTCAGTCACAGCACTTGTGATAAATCCAGTTTCAGCATCAACTGTTGTTGAATCTGAGCTAATTGAACCTTGACCCCATGCAAATGGAATTTCGATACCGCGTAAAATTTGTTCATCTGAAAAGTCGATATAAAGCGCATCAAACGTCATATTCAATTTATCAGTCGGTGCAGCTTCTAATACAAGCATTGCTGAGTCACGCTCAAGCGTTGAAGAACGTACGTATGGTTTAGCACCACCTAAAATAGAATATGATTGACCATCTTCAGTAGTAAACTCTGGGTAACCCCATGAGTTCCAACGCTTTTCTTGGTTTGGTGAACTCATTGTGTTTAGAGCAAACGCAACACCAATGGTGTCATCTGCAAATTGGTCAATGTATGAAACCGTACCGCGGTAACCTTGATCATCACCGTCTGGATTTAGCTTACCAAAACCAGTTTGCTCAAGTTGACCATTAAACATGATTACACGTTCACCTTTACTTAAAGGTTTAACGGTTTGCATGTCGATAACACCGGCAATGCCTTCAGCTTCGATACTCGCACTTGGTGTTTTATAAACAGTTACGCCGCTCATTATTTCAGATGGGTAAAGGTCGAACTCAACGCCACGGTTATCACCAATTGATACTTGCTCACGACCATTAAATGTAGTGGCACTTTCGTTTTCGCTAAAGCCACGTACACTAACTCGGCTTGCACGGCCATCTAAGCGCTGTGCTGTTAAGCCAGGTAGACGAGCGATAGACTCAGCAATCGACGAATCAGGTAACTTACCGATATCTTCTGCAGAGATAGATTCAACGACTTCTGGTGAAAAACGTTTAGTGTTGATTGATTCTACAATACTGCCACGAAAACCTTTAACTTCGATAACTTCTACGTCATCATTTTTTAATTGTTTTTCTTCCGCTGCAGTTGCTGCAAAACTAGTGATGCCAGCAGCAGCTAACGCCAGAGTTAATATACTTGGTTTGAACATAGACATGATGTTTTCCCGTTACCCATATTGTGATACCCGCTCAATTGTTTAGTGATAGTAAACCGAGGCGAGCTTATTTTGTTGTCAGGATGGATATTAACGCTTGGTTTATTTTATTAACAAGTTTATGCATACGTATTCAAGCCTTATAAAATCAACATAAATTAACATAAACTTCACATGGGACTTAGTAACACACTGTTTTAAATAATATTTATTGGTGCAACGAATTTTATCCGAATATTACAATTATGCAAAATAGCCTAATGATTTAAACCTGCTTTAACAGCTTGTAATTAATAAGAAATAAATTAGATCTATGCATTATTGGCTAAATTTAACTAATAAATATCAATGTGAAATTGGTAAGACCATTACACGCAATCACTATTATAGTGCAATCCAGTAAAAATATGCACTTGCGAGGTGCTATGCCCCATTACTTTTTAATTACATGCAATTGGTAAACAGATTCAATTTAATGGCAACGCTTTCTAAAAACTAAATAAACGCTTTTTGAAGTCACTCAATCGTGCTTATTTTTGTGCATACGTATGCAGTCTTTTTACAGTATCTCGGCCTTCACGTATGCTTTTTGCAAATAACGTGATTTACCATAATCACATATAAGAATTTAAAAAACTGTTTGGAATGACGGAGAAAAGCATGGCCCAAAAGCAGTGGTATAAAGGTGCGGTTATTTATCAAGTTTACCCGCGTAGCTTTCAAGATAGCAACAACGACGGTATTGGTGATTTAAGAGGAATAATTAATCGTATTGATTATATTAAGAGCTTAGGTGTTGATGCTATTTGGATTTCGCCATTTTTTAAATCTCCTATGAAAGATTTTGGTTACGATATTAGTGACTACCGTGATATTGACCCTTTATTTGGCAATTTAAACGACTTCGACGAGCTTATTGATCAAGCACACGACCGCGATATTAAAATTATTATCGACCAGGTGTTAAGCCACACGTCAGATCAACATCAATGGTTTTTAGACAGCCGTGAAAATCAAAATAACGACAAAGCAGATTGGTATGTATGGGCTGACTCTAAAGAAGACGGCACTGCACCAAATAACTGGTTATCAATTTTTGGCGGCGGTGCATGGCAATGGGAACCACGCAGAGGGCAATACTACCTTCATAACTTTTTAACTGAACAACCCGATTTAAATTTTCATAACCCAGATGTTAGAAAAGCAGTGCTAGATAACGTTGAGTTTTGGCTTAAAAAAGGCGTTGATGGTTTTAGACTCGATGCCATTAACTTTTGTTATCATGATGCGCAGCTTCGTGATAACCCTGCAAAACCAAAAGAAAAACGCCAAGGCCGTGGTTTCAGTGAAGACAACCCTTACGCATTTCAATACCACTACTACAATAATACCCAACCTGAAAATATTGAGTTTATGCAAGATATTCGTGCGTTACTTAATAAATACCCAGGCACTGTATCACTAGGTGAAATTTCGTCAGAAGACTCTTTAGCCACTATGGCAGAGTACACACAAGGCGGTGATAAGCTGCATATGGGTTATAGCTTTGAGCTTTTGACTAACGATTATTCAAGTGAGTATATAAGAACAACCGTGCAAACCCTTGAAAAAGGAATGACAGAAGGTTGGCCTTGTTGGGCGTTTAGCAACCACGACGTTGAACGTGTAGCAAGCCGTTGGAGTCAAAATGGCGAAGTTAATTCACAGCAATGTAAAATGCTCACCGCCCTACTCGCATCCTTGCGCGGTAGCGTATGTATGTACCAGGGTGAAGAATTAGGCCTAGGGGAAGCAAACGTAGCCTTTGAGGATTTACAAGATCCGTATGGAATAACCTTTTGGCCAAACTTTAAAGGCCGTGATGGCTGTAGAACGCCGATGCCATGGGATAATGCCGATTTACACCATGCAGGCTTTAGTGGCACTAAGCCATGGCTTCCTGTAGACGAGCAGCATAAGCAGCAATCTGTAAAACAGCAAACACATGATCATGATTCTATTTTAAATGCTTATCGTGAATTTATGGCGTGGCGAAAAACAAAAACCGTGCTACTTGAAGGCGATATTGAATTTATTAACACACATGAGCCTGTACTTGCTTTTTACAGAACATTCGAAAATGAAAAAATGTTGTGTGTTTTTAATTTAAGTGGCGCTGAAGCATCGCTATCAATGCCAACTGAAGTATTAACAGAGTTTAGTGAGCTTAGCCACCACAAAGGCCATGTAACGAACGATCAATTACTATTAGCGCCGTTTGCATGCTATTACGCAAAGTGCTAATTGATGCTAACCGCTAATTAGTTACAAAAAAGCCCATGTAATAACATGGGCTTTTTTTGTAGGTAAATTTAATGGTTATGGGTTTTACTATTGAGGTAATCGGTAAATGCAAACAACACTCCAGACATCACAAAAGTAACGTGGATTATTACTTTCCATAATAGCTCGTCGTTTGAATGCGCCTCTGAATTTATAAACACTTTTAATAGTTCAACAGCCGATATTGCAACGATTGCGCTGATAAGCTTCATTTTCAGCCCTGAAAACCCCACTTTACCCATCCAAGATGGCTTATCTTCATGATTATCTATACCTAGTTTAGACACAAAGTTTTCGTATCCACTAAATATAATAATCAACAATAAGCCAGCAAGTAACGCTGTATCAACCAGCGTCAATATGCCTACTAGTAAATCTTGGCTTGATGCGGTAAAAGTAGCGATCCCCATTAAATAAAGTTGTTTAAAAAACTTTATTAATAACAAAATAACTGCAAACAAAAGGCCTACAAAAAAAGGCGCTAACAACCAACGTCCTTTAAAAATAAACGACTCCAATGCATGCTCTATTTTATTGGTTGATTGAATGTTTTTTTTGGGTGTAACGGGAGTGTTAGGTGTCATTTATTATTCTATGAATTAAAAAAGGCGACATTAACGTATTAATTAAGCTTATACAAATAATTATAAAAAAACGGCTCATAAATAAACTTATCTTTACGATAAATATATTTCGTTATCTTTTATTTAAAATTCGATTAAATTCAGCATACCAACAGAAGCGTTCTGCTTGGACATGTTTGTTTAATAGCAACAATCACCGCTATAAAACCATTTTTTAGGAATAAACGAATGAAAAAAGCATTACTTGCATCACTTACAGCGTCACTATTTGCAGTATATGCAACATACTCAGTAGCAGACGACACACCAGTAGCATCAGCACAAATGGTAAAAGAGTACACTGAGATGTGTGTTAACTGGGCTAAAGACGACGATGTAATGAATGAAGACCTTTACGCGTATGTTTTAAATTGCGTAAATGATGAGCTTGAATCAGAAGGCTATCAAAAAGTAACTTCTGTAAAGATCTAACCCTGACTAAAGGGTATACTTTAAGCCTACATTTAAGACTAGCTATGCTTAGCTAATTGAACAGCCAAAAAGCCGTTGCGAGCACAATTACCAAGCATAAAAAAACCGGAATAGACACATGCTGTGCATTCCGGTTTTTTGTAACTATAAAGTTTTAAAAACGCGCTTTAGTTACTCTTCATCTTTTTTTGCTTTTGCTTTAGGTTTTGCTTTAGCAGGGGCTTTTTTAGCAGCTGCTTTCTTTTTAGGTGCAGCTTTTTTCTTGGCTTCTTCTACCCACTTACCTGCTTCATAATGAGCAGTCCAACCAGTTGCTTTGCCGTCTATCTCAGTCATAACATACTGCGCTTTGTTTTTACGACTGTAGCGCACAACAGCAAGATTACCATCTGGGTCTTGACCTGGTGCGTCCGCTAAATAGTAAAATTTAGGGGATATACGATCTCTAAATCGTTTTAACTCTTCAACCTTAGGAGCTCGAGTTTCACGCGATTTAGGGAATGTATTTGCAGCTAAAAATATACCTGCAGCACCATCACGTAATACAAAATAGGCTTCTGATTTTTCACATTCTAATTCAGGAATATGAACTGGATCTTCTTTAGGCGGAGCAGCTTCACCATTCTTTAGTAACTTACGTGTATTTTTACACTCTTCGTTATTACAGCCAAAGTACTTACCAAAACGTCCAGATTTAAGTTCCATGTCTGAGCCGCATTTATCACACTCAATAATTGGACCGTCGTAGCCTTTAATCTTAAACGTGCCTTGCTCAACAATATGCCCTTTACACGCTGGGTTGTTACCACATACATGTAACTTGCGGGTCTCATCGATTAAATACGAATCCATCGCTGTTTCACAAACGGGACAGCGCTTCATTTGCATTAATTTTTCTGTTTCTTCGTCTTCAACATCAGCGGCAACCGCTTCATCGCCCGACACTAAATTCATAGTAGTAGTACAACGTTCTTTAGGCGGTAAGTTATAACCTGTACACCCTAAGAAAACACCCGTTGATGCCGTGCGGATACCCATTTTACGGCTACAGGTAGGGCACTCTATATCAGTTTCAACCATTTCATTAAGACGCATACCACCTTGTTCTGGTTCGTCTTTTGCAATGGTTAATTGTGTTGAAAAATCAGCGTAAAACTTATCCAGTACTTGCGTCCATACACGTTCACCTTCTGCTATATCATCTAAACGGCCTTCCATTTTTGCTGTGAAATCAAAGTTCATCAAATCGGTAAAGTTTTCAACCAGACGATCGGTTACAATTTCACCCATTTTTTCAGCAAAGAAACGACGGTTTTCTACCCGCACATAGCCACGGTCTTGAATTGTAGAAATGATAGAAGCATAAGTAGATGGACGACCTATTCCTCGTTTTTCTAACTCTTTTACCAAACTTGCCTCACTAAAGCGCGCAGGTGGCTTAGTGAAGTGCTGTTTAGGATCAAGTTCAACAAGTGTTAGTGTTTCGCCCACTGCAACAGCTGGGAGTGATTGATCTTCTTCGTTCTTCTTACGAACAGCTGGTTGCACTTTGGTCCAACCATCAAAACGAAGCACACGCCCTTTTGCCTTAAGCTGAAAATCGTTAGCCGCAACAGTTAAGGTTGTTAAATCGTACTCTGCAGGTACCATTTGGCACGCTACAAATTGACGCCATATTAATTCGTAAAGCTTTTTAGCATCGGCATCTACACCTTCAAGGTGTCCAGACAGCACAGTAACGCTAGAAGGACGAATCGCTTCGTGTGCCTCCTGTGCATTACCTTTAGAGCTGTAGTTAATTGGTTCTTTTGGCAGATATTTTGAGCCAAACTGCTCTGTAACGTATTCACGACACATCTCAACAGCATCTTTCGATAAGTTTGTTGAATCAGTACGCATATAAGTAATATAACCACCTTCGTACAATCGCTGCGCTAGCATCATGGTCTTTTTAACACCATAACCTAAACGTGTACTGGCAGCTTGCTGCATTGTTGATGTGATTAAAGGTGCACTTGGGCGACTTTTACTCGGTTTTTCTTCAACATTAACAACTTTATATTCGGCACTCTCAAGGCTTTTTACCGCCTCTTTGATCTGTGCTTCATTTACAGGTTTAAATGGCTTGTCTGCTTGTTTAGTGACTTCTAAACGCAGGTCAGACTCGCTATTTTTAACATCTGCATGAATATCCCAGAACTCTTCTGGAATAAACGCTTTTATTTCACGCTCACGCTCTACAAGTAATCGCACTGCAACTGACTGTACTCGCCCTGCAGATAAACCACGCGCTACTTTTGCCCACAGAAGCGGCGATACCATAAAGCCCACAACACGGTCTAAAAAGCGACGAGTTTGCTGAGCAAATACCATGTCAGTATTTAGCTCACACGGTGTTTCAAACGCTTGCTGAATGGCATTTTTAGTAATTTCGTTAAAAACAACGCGTTTGTATTTTTCTGGTTCACCACCGATGATTTCTTGAAGGTGCCAAGCAATTGCTTCCCCTTCTCTATCCAAATCCGTTGCGAGGTATATTTGGTCTGCTTTTTCGGCCAGCTTTTGTAATTCTTGAACAACCTTTTCTTTACCCGGTAGGATTTCGTAATGAGGCTGCCAGCCTTTTTCAGGATCAATCCCCATACGTGCAACCAAGTTTGTGTAATCTCGTTGCTGTTTATAAGCTGCTTTCTCATCCGGTGGCATTTTACGCACTTCTGCTGGCGTTTTAGTTGCCGGCACTTTTGCTTTGCTCGAACCTGAGGTAGGTAAGTCTCGTACATGTCCAATACTGGACTTTACGATAAAGTCATTACCTAAGTATTTATTAATTGTTTTAGCCTTAGCAGGTGACTCTACAATTACTAGCGATTTGCCCATAGTTGCCTATTTCTAACCAAATATTGAAAATGTGTTTACCGCATTAGCGGTGCGAATATTTATAGGTATATCTACAAACACTAGTTGTTACAAGCTTTTAATACAAACTTTTCAGTATTTACTGAATAAACGAACAATTTTTGTTGCTAATTTAGACAAACTGGTGTTTTTAGAATAATTGCTGTGGAATATATAGAACACAAAGAAAAATGCCAACCTAAAGGTTGGCATTTTTTACTATAACTTAAACATCATCGAAAATTGTGATGCCTGTCGAGACCGTTTTACTGGCCCCTAGTTGGTTTTCAAATTCAAAAGTAATACTTAAAACCCCACTTGTTTGGTCGTTACCATCAGTCTCTCGTGAAATTAATACATCCGAGTACATCGGTTTATCTGTGTTGGTATTAGGAATTGTTTCACTGTGACTAATAATTGACAGATCGCCATTGCTCGTTGTTAAAGACACTACTGTATTTGCAGGTAGTGGATTACCAAATTCATCTGTGTAGTGAATACGAACAGCCATTGATGTTAAACCAATGTCCACGGTAAGTGTTTCAGGGTCTGTTTCGTCAGGGTCATTAGGATCGAAATCTGGGTTATCGATTTCAACATTGTTGACAGAAAGGTCTATTGCAGCAACATCACAACGCTCAGTTACATCGGACTCTTCTAACTCTACAAAAATTCTGTTACCAGATACTGAGCTTGAACAATCCGCAGGAACAAATACTTCAAATGGTGCTGGTAATGCATCCGTTTTAACCACAGAGAAACGTACATATGGTTCATCGCCTGACATAACTAACTCAATGTTTTTACGAACCTCAACCAACTCACGTGAACATTCGCCTGCAGCATTTGCAGCTTCACTACATAATAATCCATTGTAGAGGCCGTCAGCGGCATCGTAGATACCATCGTTGTCTAAGTCACGCCACGTTTCGTTATGACCACCACGTGAGTTTAACTCTGAACACGCATCTGATACAGGGTCGTAATCATCGCCGCGTGCATCACTACAATCCGCTTTATCAAAGCTGATATTTTCGTTGTGATCAATAAAGGCTTCAGGTAAGTCGTAGCTAGCGTAGTACTCGCCAATATCAAATAAACCATTCGTACGCTTTATATCATCAGTTGATTGCTCATCAACAAAATTCTCTTGACCTTTAGTAACTGCAAGCACACTTACGCGCCCGCCCATTACTACGCCATTTTCGTCATTTTTAGCGCGGATAATACCATTAATACACGGTGCAGCTGCGCCGAAATAAGGGTCACAGTTAATTTGGCCTGTTTTAGGGTTTATACCCTCAGTTGTGGACGCATTACCGTCAATATCGCCTATTCTGTTACCCCATTTGTAATCTTCAAATGGGCGGTCACCTTGAGAGCGCCATGTAACAACACAGGTTGCATCGGTTGTTTTACATGTTTCTTCGTTGCTTGAAGAACCAACCACACCGGCTTCTGAAAGCACTGTGGCTTCAACACCGTCACCGTTGTAATTATTAAACTGGTCACCAAAAAATACAGTTAAATCGGTTATGATACCGTTGTAGTAAAGCGAGTTAGTGTTAAATGTTGTTGGGCTTAAATCAAAGCTGTTTTGGTCAGTTACACCCGAGGCAAGTGTAAGCTGAGCAGAAACAGAACTAATTTGCTCAGAAAGTGGGATCAGGTTTAATGTACCCTCTGGGCAAATTTCATTGCTAGGATCAGTTTGGCACAATTGGAAGTCATCAACCCAACACGTTAAATCATCACCCTCTGGAAGTGCTTTAACATCGTCTTTAGACACATAACACGCTTTCACAACTAAAGGCCCAGGCACAATACCTGACGTTACTGTCGTTTGTACCAAACCTTCGTTATCTGTGTTGCCACTGGTAAGCGTTAAATTTGCAGCGCCTACCGAATCTGTTAGTTTAAAGTCAATTCTTTGCTGTGAAGACGCTATATTGTCAGCATCTAAAAGTTTAAAAGTAACGATTGATTGAGTTGGTAGGCCACCTTCGCCTGGTGGAAGCGCAATAAATGTTTCGCTTACATCCACAAATTGAATAGACTGTACTGCAGAACTTTCCACGGGTATAACCGTTGATTCAGTAAAGTTTTGTCCGCCTGTTTCAACAGTGATAGTAACATCATCGTCAATTTTACACCCTGTTGCTCTGTAAGTTGCTGTAGCAATACCATTTGACGATTTTACGCTGTCATCAATGACTGACTCACCAGCAATCGCACAGGTAGAGCTAAATTCAACGTCAGTAGCCGTTAAGTATAAATTACCATCTTCGTCTGTAAGCGTTACTTCAATTACAGTACTACCACCTGCTTTAAGTGGTATTACACTACCGTCATCATTGGTGTTCAAGCCGTTATCAACGCTAAGCGTTAAATTTGCAATACCCACTGCAAAGTTTAAAGATGCACTTTCATCGAGAGCAGTTGCTGTAACGGTTCCTGCGCCACCAGTATTGCCCGGTTGCAGCTTCAATAATGCAATACCAAAGTTATCAGTTAAAGCAGTGCCCGATGAAGGTAAAATTGTACCTAAATTAGTTTCAATATTTACGAGTGCGTTTTTACTGCCTTCGCCACTTTGTTCATTAGTGACTTCTACAAATAGCTCACCCAATTCAGAAGATGAAATACTGTTGGTCACAGTACAACCAGATGCTGCAGATAAAGGGTCTAATTTAACATTGCTTCGGTTATCATCCCAATCAGCATTACAGCCTGTTAGTAGTTTAATAGATACCGAAAATTGCGCTTCATCTTGCGCTGCACCATCACCCGATGAGTAAAAGACAGCCGTGTTGCTAACGCTCGTACCACTTGCCGGAGCGTAACTTGCTACAACTTGGCCAGCACCCGTTGCAACACCACTGCCCAAAGTGACGCGAGCTTCGCCTGAGTCATCAGTAATTGCAGTGCCAAGCTCTGGCGTTATAACGCCCGTAAAATTGGTATTAAAAGAAATGAGTTTATCCGCAACAGCAACACCATCTGATTTAAGTGTAGCAACAACAACACCAACGTTATCCGCAGTTACTGGGTTAGCACTGGTAAATTTATCACCATTTTGGTCAACAATTTGGACTTCTAACGTTGTTGAGCCACTCACACCCGTGTCGTCACCTTGGCCACCTGTTGATTGAAATGCAAACGTGGCTGTATACGTTTCATCATCGCCATTGTAGGTGGCAGTAACTTCACCAGCGCCTGCCTCAGAGCCTGCACTTAACTCGATTGTTGCTATGCCATCGTTTTGTGTCAGGGCTGAATCAGGGTTTAAAACCCCTATATCGTCAGCCAACGTAAAGGTAATGCGTTTACCAGCAACAACAGCGCCATCATTGTCTTTTAGGGTTGCACGTAAATCTAATGCCGCAGTATTCGTCACGCTATTTGATTTAGTTGCGTCTGCTTGAGAGTACCCTTGTAGCGTTAACGTGTAAGTTGTTGTATCTGTGTCCGTATCAGTGTCACCAACTGTACCGCTTTTTTCAATTGATCCACCGCCACCACAGGCTGTGAGTAATAAACTGAGCAATAAAATGCCGAGTAGTCGCATTAAAGGCATGAACCTCTCCCTAGCGTTGTTATTATTAACAATATGTTGTTTACCTCATATTAACCTATAACTTAGTCTAAAATCACAGTTTTTTATTACTTTTTTGTACAAAAATATTTCGTGTAAATACTAATTTTTTCTGTAGTAAATAATTTCTTACTGGTAGTCTATGGCAAATTTATAAAAAGTAGATTCGGTGTATGTCAAAAATCGGTACGTTAAGTTTAACTACTCGCATCATGATTGGTATGGTGCTTGGTGTTACAGTTGGTTTTATATTTCAAGCAATCTTAGCTGGTCAAGACGATTATCTAATCCCTCTTGGATTATTCTCTTTGCCAATTAAAGCCTTTTTTGTTGACGGTATTTTTCATGTGGGTGGGCAAATTTTTATTGCTAGCCTAAAAATGCTCGTTGTCCCTCTTGTTTTTGTGTCCTTGGTATGTGGTACCTGCAGCTTAAGCGACCCTAAAAAATTAGGACGATTAGGTGGCAAATCGATTGGCTTGTATTTGATTACAACTGCAATCGCTATAACGGTGGCTATGACACTTGCCTTATTATTTAACCCAGGTGAAGGCATAGGCTTGCCATCTCAAGCAAGTTACGATGCGAAGGAAGCTCCGACCCTCGCTCGTGTTATTATTGATATGTTTCCAACCAACCCGTTTGAAGCAATGGCAAAAGGCAATATGTTACAAGTGATTGTATTTGCATTGCTATTTGGTATTGCTATGGCATTAAGTGGCTCAGCAGGTAAACGTGTTGCAGCCGTTTTTGAAGATTTAAACACCGTTATCTTAAAGTTAGTAACGTTACTAATGAACATTGCCCCTTACGGTGTGTTCTTTTTAATGGCCAAACTATTTACTACGATTGAACTTAATTTGATTGTAAGTTTAGCTAAATACTTTGGTGTTGTTGTATTAGCGCTATTGTTTCATGCCTTTGTAAACTACACCTTATTATTAAAGCTCTTAACCGGCTTAAACCCTGCCACTTTCTTAGCAAAAATGAAACACACGTGTTTATTTGCCTTTAGCACATCAAGCTCTAGTGCAACCATGCCAATTACACTTGAAACTGCAACTAAAAAGTTAGGTGCTAGTAATTCTGTCGCATCATTTACTATTCCGCTAGGTGCAACTATTAACATGGACGGTACTGCAATCATGCAAGGTGTTGCTACGGTATTTATTGCACAGGTTTTTGCAGTAGATTTAACGGTATCCGATTACTTAATGGTAATATTAACAGCTACGCTTGCGTCTGTAGGAACGGCGGGTGTACCAGGCGTTGGTTTAATTATGCTAGCAATGGTGCTTAACCAAGTTGGTTTACCGGTAGAAGGTATCGCCATAATTATTGGTGTAGACAGACTATTAGATATGACTCGTACTGCTGTAAATGTTACAGGCGACTGTATGGTTACTTGCGCGGTTGCTAAAAGCGAAGGTGAGTTAGATGAAGCTATATTTAACGACCCTAACGCTGCAAAAGATTTAGAGGATTACCATAAGTCGATTGACTAATGGCCATGCAGTTTTAAAGCTATAAAAAACCCTGATAGTTATCAGGGTTTTTTATGCGTAACACTTTATGCCGTACTTAAGGATTTAGTGTTTTAAACTTAGACAGCAAGTTTATGCCTATTTTATTAACGCCACTACTTAATCCAAGCGCAAATTTATCGCTTAGTCCTTTTTTTACTTTGTATTTTATTTTGTATATTTGACGTTCGCTTTGCTGTTCAAGTAATGCATCGTCGCTTGTTTTAATTACGTCAACTAATCCTTTTTCTATTGCTTGCGTTGCAAACCAATGTTCACCCGTTGCAACTTGGTCTATATTTAAACTTGGGCGCTGTGAACTAACAAACGTTTTAAATAAATCATGAGTTTGTTCAATTTCATCTCTAAATTTTTCACGCGCTTTGTCTGTGTTTTCACCAAACAAGGTCAAGGTTCGTTTGAATTCTCCTGCGGTAATTTGTTCAAACTCAACATCATTCTTTTTCAAGATTTTATTAAAATTTGGAATTTGTGCTATCACACCAATTGAGCCAACTATTGCGAAAGGCGCTGCCAATATTTCATCAGCTACACAAGCCATCATGTAACCACCACTCGCTGCTACCTTATCGATTGACACACTCAGTGGTATACCTGCCGATTTAATGCGTTGCAATTGCGATGCAGCAAGCCCATAGCCATGGACTACCCCACCACCACTTTCTAAGCGAATGAGGACTTTATCTTTTTTAGGGTCTGCAATTGAAATAATTGCCGTAATTTCTTCTCTTAAACTTTCAACTTCATGTGCATCCATGCTGCCAATAAAATCAACAACATAAAGGCGAGGTTTTGAGCCTTCTTTATCTGACTTTTTGTCGAGCGCTTTTCGCTCTTTATCGTGCGCTTTAAGTTCTTTTTTACTTAATGTATTTAGTAAAAAATCCTCTTTAAGCTCACTCAACTGAGCCGACACATCATCAATTTGTATTTCACCCTTTTTTGCTTTTGGCCTCACAGTAGCGCCAACAAGCATCATTAAAATAACTCCTATTGCAATAACAAAGGTAACTGTTTTGGCGAAAAACAAACCGTACTCGTATAAAAATTCCAACTGCTTTCTCCGATTTTAAATTTACGCTAATTTATCATGCTTTTAAGCAAAAAAAAGCCACTTTAAAGTGGCTTTGTACTAGATATATTTTAGAGTGTATATTTAATCAGTAACAACATCACTGTTTGTTACTAATAACATACGACCGCGCGTTGCTAAATAAACAGCAACTTGCATTTGCATTTCAGCATTTGCAGCAGCACTCCCCTCTACAGTAGAAGACTGAGCAGCATCTTGAGCAGGTGTTAAAATAGAACCATGATGGCCCTTAGAAAATTTAACTAAGTAGCTAACCGGTGCTTCTGTCATTGCTTGCGTTGTACTTACCGTTTCTAATCCCATAAAGTTAGCAAGTGGAATTGTACCAGAAATAGGATTGTTAGCTGCCATTGGTGGAATAACTTGATCTGGCTTGTTTTCACCGCCGTCGCCCACTACAACATTCGTATAAACAGGTGTACCTAACGCTTGTACCGCTGCTGCGTAATTAGTTGGATCGCCGCTATCTAATGCTGTTTGAGAAGCAAACGCAAACTGCGTAAACACGCCTTGGATATTAGTAAGCTTAGCTGTTTCGCCTGCCGTTGTTATAGAAGTAATATACTCGTTATAACCACACGTTAAATATGCTTCCATATCTGGCAACTCAGCACCACAGTTAGAAACAGCATCACCTTGCAAGAAGGCATTAAATTCATCAGCTTCAGTCGTACCAGCTTGAGAAAGTACAGAGCCTTGAATAAACGGACCAAATGCTGCTGATTCTAATAAGAAGCTAGCTATACCACCGCCGCCACTTGCCAGAGCCACTGTATTTACATTAAATAATGGGTCAACAGTAGGCGCTAATGGATTATTAGCCTGTGCAATAAATGCAGGAGCAACAATAGAACCCAATGAATGCCCTATGTATGTTACATCTTGGCTGTTAATAGTTGCATCTTGTAAAAAGTTTAAGCCTAAACGTAAACCTAATAAATCAGCTGCTGATTGGCGTAAGCTATCACGTGCAACTAATAAAGAGCTTAAATTCATGTAGCTAAGTACTGAACCGGTCGTTGCATTAAAGTCATCGTTGCCGTCACCGTCTACATCAACACCACGTTCACCATGACGAGGGTGATCTATTGCAACCGTTGCAAAACCTTGAATTGAAAGTTGAGCCGTTAGTGCAAGCATACTCTCTTTATTAGTTGTAATACCGTGTTGCATCATAACAACAGGCCAACCGCCTTCAGGCATCTCAATTGCTGGCAACTGTAACTGTGCACGTACACCGTTAATGATTGGTAAAATTGGCTTTGTCACCTGTACTGGTACATTAGCCATACTTTGTACTTTAGGGATTGAGTTATATTTTGTTAAATGACGTGTGCTATCGATACCTAGGTCACGTAACTGTCCACCACTAAGCGCTGAACATAACCCATCATTTTCACTGATAGGATCAGTTGGGAATGCATCACCTGCAACCGCTTTGTAACCTTGAAGTGCTACAGCGTTATCACACATACCTTGCCAGTATGTATCGTTTAAATCGCTAATATCTGTGCCAGTTGGCGTACCAAGATACATAGGTAACATAATGCTACCTTTTTGATATTGAACGCCTGAAAACGCAGCAGATACTGTTACACCCTGAGATGCAAACACTTGTTGCACATTGACCATAGGTTGTTCAGGTACTTGCAATGCTGGTGTAGGCAAAGCATCGTTTTGTAAACTTGCAGCCAGTAAGTTTTTAATTGTGCCAAGTACTGGACCCGCTGACTGAATCGTCATCGCGCCAGAAAAAATAATATCTTGCTTTGAAATATCCCCAGAGCTCACAACTACGTTCTCGTAACTATTAACTGCACCTTGTAATGCAAGTTGAGAATCAGTAATTAATGGCGCTTCTTGCTTAACTAAGCCATAAGTAGATGACGGCGCAATAGAACGCCCCATAGAATCTTTAAGGCCTGTGGTTAATACATTGATGTACGAACTACCTGCTTTAAAAGGCTTAAGAGGGATAATAGCGACAGCATTTTCTGAAGCTTGAGTAACAAAATCAACACCGAATGTTAATTCGCCAACAAGCTTACAAGCTGCACCAGCTGGAGCAACAGAACATTCTGCATCTGTCAGGCTTGCGCCCATTATTACTTCAAAAATTCTTACGCTACCAGGTGTTCCAGCTGACGCTTCATCAAGTGAAACATTTGGTGGAAATGTCAAATCAACTTTATAAGGAACTTGAGACGACCAGCCGTCCAGTGCGCCTAATGCTAACTGAGGATCAGCATATGCAGCACGCGGGATAGATACATTGTCGTCATCTAATTCACCTGGGATATTTAAAGTACCATCTTGGGTACCGCTCATTAATAAATCATTGGGAACAGAAATTACACCGTTAGCCGGGTCAAAGCTAACCGTGGCCATAGGTACAACTGTAGCGGTTTCATTCTTAACATCTTCTAACGTTTCTCCGCCGCCACAACCTGCTAAAGCAGCAGTGACCGAGAGTGAAAGTAGCATTTTCTTCATATTGGTGACTCCGAACATATTTTATTTTTATAGTGTGTTTAATCAGTGTATCAAGTTAAAACAATGTAATCAGATTATTAATGAGACATTAGACCAGTTAAACTTAACGTAAAGTTTCTTTTTTCGCCACCTAATTTTTCAATAAATTCGATTACTTGTCGAATTGCTATGTTAAAATCAGAAAAAATCTATCAATTGGTACTTTTATGCACACTTATCAAGCAGCTGAAAATGCATTAAACGATAAAGTTATTTTAATCACTGGCGCAGGCGATGGTATTGGCCGGGTAGCAGCCACTACTTATGCAAAGCATGGTGCGACTGTTATTTTATTAGGTAAAACAACAAATAAACTTGAATGCGTATACGATGAAATTGTGAATGCAGGTTACCCAAAACCTGCGATTGTGCCAATGGATTTAAAAGGCGCAACAAAACAAAATTATCGTGATCTTGCTGCAACTATTGAGAATCAGTTTGGTCGTTTAGACGGACTTTTAAATAATGCTGGCATATTAGGCTCTCTAGGGCCACTAGAACATTTTTGTTCATCTACGTTTGAGAACATCATGAAAGTTAACGTGACAGCTCAAGCAATGATCACCAAAGCATTATTCCCCGTGATGCGTAAATCAGACAATGCTTCTATT
>NZ_NTLW01000221.1:0-19180 GCF_002632075.1 Pseudoalteromonas sp. ESRF-bin5
CAAATTTAGACTCTAGTGCAGGTTTAAGCATTTCGTAATTAAAATACTCATCATCTACAACTAATAGTCGTTTTGTTTTAGGTTCAATCACCGAGGACATGCTTATGTCGTTTCCTTCTCAAAACAAAAATAAATCCTACCTTTAAGGTACTAACCTTCTTGATAAATGCAAGCATTATTCAACTTCTTTTATAGCATTTAAAATTCGTTTAGACGAAATAGGGTAAGGCGTTCCTAGCGTTTGTGCAAATAATGAAACTCTTAGCTCTTGTTGCATCCAAAATATAGCTTCTATCTCGCTGGGTATTGGCATACCTTTGGGTATTTTATTAGTCAGCTTTTTATACTCAGCTGCCACTTTATCAAGCTCAAGTACACACACTCTGTCTCTGTTTGGGTCAACAGGGAGCTTTTCTAATCGCTTTTGAATCGCTTTCAAATAACGAATTAAATCAGTCAGCTTAGTCGCACCATGTTGACTAACAAACCCTTTAAAAATTAACGACTCAAGCTGAGACTTAATATCGCCATGCGCAGTGATCATGGTCAAATCAACCCGCCCTTTCATTTTTTTATGTAGCGCATGCGCAATGCTAAGAACTTGTTCAACGTGAATAGCTATATCGACTACAGCGTCACCTAGCTCGCCACGTATTTCTTCTTTTACACTTTCAAACTCACTGCTCGTTCTAATATCGCCATATTTGAGTAATAAGCTATCAACACCCGCGGCAATACAATCATTAATTAAATCGGCTATTTTTCCAAAAGGATTAAAGTACAATCCCAACTTAGCCTTATTAGGCAGATTTTGCTGTAAATATTTAATAGGTGAAGGCACATTTAATAATACCAATCGGCGAAGGCCTTGCTGGTGTGCAATCTGTGCCTTTATTTCGTTATCAAATAGCTCAACCGCAGCACTTGATTTTTTATCCACCAGCGCTGGATACGCTTTTATTTCGTACTGGCCTTGCTTTTTAACGTAAGACTTAGGTAGTTCACCAAAGTTCCATTGTGTTAAGTCTGCTTTTTCTATACCGTCATCCGCAACTTTAGAAAGTGTTTCGGTTACCTCTCCTTGAAGCTCTGCTTTGAGCTTCGCAAGGTCTAGACCGCGAGCCAGTAATTTATTGTGCTCATCGCGTACTTCAAAATGTAAGCGTAAATGAGAAGCAAGTGATGTTAAATCCCACGCTTCAGGATCAACGCGTACACCGGTCATTCTCAACAAACGTGTGGTAAGTGCGTCAAGCAACGTGCCTTGCATCGGCTCTACCGCCGCAATAACAGCATCGGCATAATTAGGAGCGGGCACAAAGTTACGTCGAAGTGATTTTGGTAGCGATTTAATCAAGCCACTAACAAGTTCGTGCCTAAACGCAGGGATATGCCAATCAAAGCCGGTTTCTTGCACTTGATTTAATAAGGCAACGGGTATTTGCACCGCAACACCATCAACCGCTTGACCTGGATCAAAGTGATACGTAAGCGGTAATATTAAATTATCTTGCTGCCATGTATCTGGGTAATCAAACTCTGTAATACTGTTTGCGCCATGGCGCATTAACTCATCGCGAGTCATATGTAGATAGTGTTTATTTTGTTGTTTTTGAGTTTTATACCACTTAAAAAAAGCGGCTCGATTATTAATTTCTTTTGGTATTTTTTTATCGTAAAACTCAAATAAGGTTTGTTCATCAACTAAAATATCACGTCGGCGCGACTTATTTTCAAGAACTTGTATATCTTCGATTAGCTCACGGTTAAACTGTAAAAAACGCTCGTTTAAACCTAGCTCTTGTTCAACCAGTGCGGTGCGTACAAACAGCTCACGACTAACTTTAGAGTCTATATTGCTATACACACAGCGGCGCTTATTAACAACTAACAACCCATATAAAGTTTGTTGCTCAAAGGCAATAACAGCCCCAGGTTTTTTCTCCCAGTGGGGCTCAGAGTAGCTGCGTTTTACCAAATGTTGGGCTAAAGGTTCAACCCAACTGATATCGATTTTTGCATTAGTGCGCGCATACAATTTACTCGTTTCAACAAGCTCTGCTGACATAATCCATTTAGGCGCTTTTTTAAATAAACCTGACCCCGGAAAAATATGAAACTGACTATTACGCGCACCTTTGTAAGCTTGTTTTTCGTCCTTAAAACCAATATGGCTAAGCATACCGCTTAGTAAGGCTTTGTGTACGGCTTCACTATCAGCAACATCACTTGTTGCCTTCATGCCCATTTCGTTACACACAGTACTTATTTGATATACAATATCTTGCCATTCACGCAGGCGCATATAGGCTAGGAAGTCTTTTTGGCATAATTTTCTAAACTGACTGTTTGTCAGTTCGCTTTGTTGCTCTTCTAAGTAATTCCACAAATTTAAAAAGGCAATAAAGTCTGAATCAGGATCATCAAAGCGGCCGTGTTTTTCATTCGCTGCTGCGCGTTTTTCCTGAGGTCGTTCACGTGGGTCTTGAATAGATAAAGCAGCCACAATGATAATAACTTCACGAAGTGCACCTAACTTATACGCTGTTAACACCATTTTAGCCAAACGCGGATCAACGGGTAATCGGCTCAGCTCCCTACCAGATTGCGTTAAAGCAGTTTTATTATCTCGTTTAGACGACTTTACTGCTTGTAACTCCTCAAGCAGAGTCAAACCATCATTGATATTTCTGCTATCTGGCGCTTGCACAAATGGAAATTGCGCCATGTCACCCAAGCCCAAAGCTAGCATTTGTAAAATAACAGAGGCTAAGTTTGTACGTAGAATTTCCGGGTCAGTAAACTCGGGGCGAGATAAAAAGTCATCCTCAGAATACAGGCGAATACAAATACCCGCTTCAACACGCCCACAACGGCCCATACGCTGATTAGCGCTTGCTTGTGAAATAGGCTCAATTGGTAAACGCTGTACTTTTGTACGGTAGCTGTAGCGACTTATGCGCGCAGTACCTGGGTCTATAACATAGCGAATACCCGGTACGGTCAATGACGTTTCAGCCACGTTGGTCGATAAAATAATATGGCGGCGCGAATGCGGTGCAAATATTCGATTTTGCTCTGCATTTGATAAACGCGAATACAATGGGAGCACATCAGTGTGTTTTAAATTTCGCTTACTCAACGCGTCGGCAGTGTCACGAATTTCACGTTCACCATTTAAAAATATAAGTATGTCGCCAGGGCCTTCTGCGCACAGCTCGTCAACGGCATCAAAAATACCTTGTAACTGGTCGCCTTCGGCTTCCATACCCTCTTTTTTAATATCGCTAATTGGGTTGTAACGAACATCAACAGGGAAAGTACGACCTGATACCTCAATAATTGGCGCATCGTTAAAATGCTTAGAAAAACGCTCAGGATCAATAGTTGCTGAGGTAATTATAACTTTTAAGTCTGGACGCTTAGGCAGTAAGTTTTTTAAGTACCCTAAAATAAAGTCAATGTTTAGGCTACGCTCGTGGGCTTCATCAATAATTATGGTGTCGTATTGATTTAAAAAGCGATCTTGCTGAATTTCGGCCAGTAAAATACCGTCTGTCATCAGTTTGATGTATGTATTGTTAGAAACCTGATCGCTAAAGCGGATTTTAAATCCCACTTGTTGGCCAAGTTCACACTTCATCTCATCAGCAATACGGTTTGCAACGGTGCGTGCGGCTAACCTACGTGGTTGTGTATGGCCAATAAACCCATCAACTCCACGGCCAAGATCTAGACACATTTTAGGTATTTGCGTCGTTTTCCCCGAGCCCGTTTCACCGGCAATAATAACAACTTGGTTATTTGCTATTGCGTCTTTAATGGCTTGTTTTTTTTTACTTACAGGCAGCTGCTCAGGGTATGTTACCTGTGGCAAGTTAGCTAATCGTTTTTCTTTTGATTGTTGGCTGCGGGTTATATCTGCGGCTATTTTTTCAAGCGCATTGGCTTGTTTAGTTTCGTCGGCTATTTTTTTAACACCATGAAGGCGTTTTTTGAATATGAATTGATCTTTTTTTAAGCACGTTTTTAGCTCGCCAAACAACTGACCTAGGTTAACCACCCGCATACCTTATAAAATATGTAAAAGAGCCATAATTGTATCAAAGTTAACGGCTCGGGTTAATCCTACAAATCATTAAACACTCAGTTGTTTGACATTTAAACACATGTATCAGCCTGTATTCCTATTCGCCTTTAAAAATGCCTACATAAGTTGCTTGCGTATTCGATTTACTCGCGCGATACATCCCCGACGTGTTAAACGGTAAACTAATATTGCCCTGCGTGTCGATAATAATAACACCGCCTGTACCACCTATTGGCTTTAATACCTTGTTTATTACTTCATCACCGGCTTGGGCGATTGTACTGCCTTGGTATTTAACACGAGCGCAAATATCACTTGCCACGTTGTAGCGAATAAAATATTCACCATGGCCGGTTGCTGATACCGCACATGACTCATTCTCAGCAAACGTACCAGCACCTATAACAGGAGCATCTCCAACACGGCCGTAGCGCTTTGCCGTCATTCCACCGGTTGATGTGCCTGCAGCTAAATTACCATTTTTATCAAGGGCAACAGCGCCAACAGTGCCCATTTTAAAGTTATCTGGTAGTGCATTGTGTGCAGCCTGATATGACTTAGTTGTTGCTTTGGCTTTATCGAGCTTATCTTTTGCTTTAAGCAGAGCATCGTAACGATGTTTAGTATCAAATATGTTATTTTCGATAAGTTCAATACCTTGCTCTTTTGCAAATTCCTCAGCACCTTGCCCACTGAGCATAACGTGCACTGAGTTATCCATAACTAAACGAGCAAGTTTAATTGGGCTCTCTACATGTTTTACACCTGCAACAGCCCCAGCTTGGCGGTTACGCCCGTCCATAATTGATGCGTCGAGTTCATGCCCACCGTCATATGTATATACTGCACCGCGCCCTGCATTAAAAAACTCAGACTGTTCTAATACTGTAATTGCAGCAGTCACCGCATCTAAGCTTTCCCCGCCTTTTTCAAGTACGCTGTAACCTGCTTCAACAGCTTCGGATAATTTAGCACGATAGGCTTTTTCTTGCTCAGGTGAAAATTTTGCTTTACCTATTGTTCCTGCGCCACCATGAATGGCAATGGCAAGCGGAGATTCTTCACTTAGTGCACTGTGACTAAACCCTATGCTCGCACTGGCTAAAATAGATAATAAGATTATTTTTTTCATGACTGGCCCTTATCAAAAAAGTATTAAAACCAATGTGAACGGTTAAAACGTAAATTTCAACTAAAGTAAGTTTAAAGGCATAAAAAAAGCGCCTTGAGGCGCTTTTTATAGTTAACGTGTTTAAATTAAGCTTGTTGGGCTTTTAAACGCGCTAAACGTGCTACTTGGTGAGTAGACGTTAAGAAAGAGTAAATTGGTGCTAAATAGCCGCGCTTACGAAGCTCTAAGAAGTCTGCATCGCTTAGCTCATTTAGTTTTTTCTCGTCGATAAGGTAAATACCGTTGATGTCTTTTTTCTCGCCCTTGATGTCTACTGTTAACGTTTGTGCTATCAGTAGCTCTTTGTCAGCAAGGAATTTAGTGAACGCATCTGTTACTTGAGAAAATTCAATGAAAGACACTAGCGACTCTTTGCGACGTTTTAGGTAATCTGTTTCTTCACCGTTTTCAAATAACGCATTACCGTCTGTTTCGCTTACAAGTGGGCTTGCTTCATCAATAACAATACCAAATTGGTCTTGCTCTGGGTGTTTAACTAAACCTAGTGGGTAACGTGTAGACGCCATTGGTGCAAAAGAAGCTGTCCATTTGTCGCCTTCAACAAATAAGTTTTCGCCTGGCTCTAGGCCAAACATTGCAACTGCTTGGAAAGTACCTGCTTCGTTATTTTTAACAAACGACATAGGAAACTCATTTGCTACACGCGCAAACTCATGTGCTACTACAGGCACTAAATGTTGAGTTTTCATAAATTCTACATTGATGCCGTTTTGAATTTTAATGTTGGCATGTTTTTCATTGTGTAAAGGCTGTACTTGTTGCTCCGCCATGTTACTGCTCCGTTTTTAATTTTATAAGTTTCATTGTTAATGCACTAAGGCTAATGCTTTTGAGGCGAAAAAGGAAGGGAAAGTTTTATGACATAAGCCATCTAAAAATAAAATTTAAATAAATCTGCACGTTGCCAAAAAACATACACGTAATAATTTTAAAATGCGCTTAAAAATAAAGCGTTACGCGGCTATTTAGCATACAAAACTAAGCAACCCATTTACAATAGTTAACAGATATTCACCTATAAACTTACTCATATTGGAGAATATTTAAACAAACAAAAAGGCAGCTAATTTAGCCGCCTTTATAAAATTGAGTGAGTACTGCAAATTTGATTAAATTATGGAGCCCAATACACTTCAATATTTATATCAGGATGGTTTAGCACAGCACGCAGAGGCATATCGTTAACATCGCCCCCTGCCTTAGCTTGCTTATAAACAGCGAGCTTTTCCTCACCGCTAATAAGTAGTTTTACCACTTTAGAATTTGCTATTGCATGCAAAGTAAGCGTCATACGCTCGGTAATACTCCCCGTCACGTCGCTTTGTATTGCGTTAATCGCACAAACCGTTTGAGTGGTGGTTAAACCATTTTCTAATCCATCTGCGTGTGGAAACAAAGATGCAGTGTGCCCATCAGGCCCCATACCTAAAATAGTTACATCATAAGGCGCTTTCAGTGCACTATACGCGGCTTCACATTTTTCAGCACCTTGTTGTGCAGTAGAAGCATCGTTTTTCATTGTTATAAAGTTGGCTGCATTGCCAAAATTTTGCAACAACGTACTTTTAATAAAAGCTTCATTACTTTTCTCGTGATTTGGCTCAACCCAGCGCTCATCAACCATGGCTACGTCAACGTTCTGCCAATCTAAATCAAGGGTTGATAAATGCTTATATGCTGCAGCGGGTGATGACCCGCCTGATACCATTAGTACCGCGCGGCCATCATCTTTAATACCATCTATTAATGATTGTTCTAAGGTTGCCGATAACTCTTTTGTGAGAGCATCTTTATCATCAAAAAATTTTTCAACTAAAGTCGCCATAATTATGCCTTATCACCTGTGTTAAACCACAAGTGGTTGTTTTCTGCTAATAACTCATCGGCATCATCAGGCCCCCACGTTCCGGCGCGGTAAAGTGCAGGCTTACCTTTATCTTGCCAACGCTCAACAATCGGGTCAATCCATTTCCATGCTTGACGAACTTCATCACGATGAATAAACAACGATGGGTTATTTGCAGCCGCATCAAGCATTAAACGTTTGTATGCATCAGAATGGAAACCATTGCTGTAAGCTTGTGATAACTCAATGTTCATCGTTACCGGCTCTAATTGCATTTCAAGGTTATCCAAACGCTTTGACATAAGCGTTAGCTGAATCGTTTCTTCAGGTTGAAGGCGAATAACTAAGCGGTTTGGTTCAATGTTGCCAACATTTTCTTCATAAATATTGTGCGATACTTTTTTGTACTCAACCACTATTTCAGCACAACGTTTTGCCATGCGTTTACCTGTACGAAGGTAAAATGGTACGCCAGCCCAACGCCAATTATCAATGTGTGCACGAATAGCCACAAAGGTTTCTGTTTTACTAGCGCCTTCGTTTAGCTCTTCTAGGTAGCCAGGAACTATTTTTCCGTTTAAATCGCCCGGTACATATTGACCGCGTACAATGTTGCTATCAACATCTGAATCAAAAAGTGGACGAAGCGCTTCGAGTACTTTTAGTTTTTCGTTACGAATACTATTAGCATTAAGCTTATTAGGTGCTTCCATTGCAACAAGGCACAAAAGCTGTAATAAGTGATTTTGAACCATATCACGAAGTGCACCGGCTTTGTCGTAAAACCCAGCTCTGCTCTCAAGGCCTACGGTTTCAGAAAGACTAATTTGAATATTATCAATCGATTTAGCATCCCACATGTTTTCAAATAATGAATTTGAAAAACGCAGTGCCATTAGGTTTTGTACTGTTTCTTTACCTAAGTAATGGTCTATACGGAAAATTTGGTCTTCTTCAAAAAATTCAGCAATTTTAGCATTTATTGCTTCTGCAGATTCACCACAGTAACCGATTGGTTTTTCTACTACTACACGCGATGTTGGCGTAATCAAATCTTTTGTAGAAAGAATTTCACAACACTTGCCATAAACGGCTGGTGGTAAAGATAAGTAAAACACGCGAGATTTAGTGCTATCGTGCTCATCTAAGATCTCTTTAAGCACATCCCAGTTATCGTCAGCTTCAGTAACATTACTCACCACTGGCACTAAGTAAGTAGAAAATGCTTTCCAATCTTTGGCGTTAAATTCACCTTTACTTAAAAACTCTTGCAGTGCTTTGTGCGCTGTTTCAATGTATTCGGCACGTTTGCTTTCTTCACGAACTGTTGGCAGGATGCGTGAGCCTTCAGGTAGGTTCCCTTCTTGATATGCTCTGTACATTGCAGGTAGTAATTTGCGTAACGCAAGATCACCACCGCCCCCAAAAATTATGATATCAAAAGGATTAAGCATAGTTACTCTCTACGTTGTGATACCCCGTCCTAAATAAGTTCGCGGGTATGCCTGTTTATAACTTGGATGATGGTAGCTTTTATAATGTGTTAAAAGCCTGCTGAATTGTTCTTAATTGATGATGTATTATTATTTTTTTATCATCTACGCTTTATTAAATGAGCCTTAGGATTCTGTATCTCCTCTCACAAAAATACAGACCCTAAGCACTCCAGCGCTACCCGTTCAAAGGTACTCGGTTTACCTACTTTTAAGTAGGTTAAATTGTCACTGCGTACGGTGTTGCTTATAGTACGCCATCAGTCCACTTGTAGAGCTATCGTGATCGTGATTTACACTATCATCTGTCAGCTCACTTTCAATTTTAGATGCCAAGCCTTTACCCAGCTCAACACCCCATTGATCAAATGAACAAATGTCTAAAATTATGCCTTGGCAAAAGATTTTGTGTTCGTATAACGCAATTAAACGCCCTACCGTTTTAGCATCAACAGTGTCTAGCAACATTGATGTTGTTGGACGGTTTCCTTGATGAATTTTGTGATTTAGTAGTTCATCAATCTGCGCCTGCGATTTACCTTTAGCTGTTAAGTCGGCTGTAACTTGTTCTGCATCAACGCCACTCATCATTGCTTCTGTTTGAGCAAAAAAGTTTGATAATAAAATGTCATGATGCTTATCAACATTAATTTGTGGTTTAACAGAGGCAATAAAATCTGCTGGCACAATCACGTTGCCTTGGTGCAGGCATTGATAAAACGCGTGCTGACCGTTAATACCAGTCATACCCCAAATGATTGGTACCGTGGTGTACGGTACTACTTTGCCTGCAAAGTTAACATGCTTACCGTTACTTTCCATTTCACCTTGTTGTAAATACGCAGGTAACATGTGAAGAGATTGGTCGTAAGGTAAAATTGCTTGCGACGTATACCCTAAAAAGCTGGTATTCCAAACACTTAACAAAGCCATTATTAAAGGAATATTCTGCTCAATCGGCGCATTTTTAAAGTGTTCATCAACTTCAAAAGCACCTGTTAGTATTTCTTCAAATGCGTCATAACCTAAATACAGCGCAATTGGTAAGCCTATCGCACTCCATAATGAAAAGCGACCTCCTACCCAATCCCACATAGTGAATACGTTTTCATCAGCAATACCAAAGGCAGCTGTTTTTTCTAAATTTGTACTTACTGCAACAAAATGTTTAGCAATTGTGCTTTCATCTTTTGTTGTTTTTAAAAACCAATCTACCGCTGTTTTAGCGTTCGTCATGGTTTCTGATGTGGTAAATGTTTTTGACGAGATAACAAATAATGTTGTTTCAGGATCAATATTTTTAAGTACAGAAGCAATTTGTACACCATCAGCATTTGACACGTAATGCACATTTAACGTGTTGTCTGCGAGTGCTTTTAACGCCTCAGTTGCCATTTGAGGACCTAGATTCGACCCGCCTACCCCAATGCTAACAACGTCTTTCACCGCTTTACCCGTATAACCAAGCCATTGGCCGCTTCGCACTTTTCCAACAAATACTTTAATTTTGGCAAGCTCATTATCAACCGCTTGCGTTACGTTTTCTCCATCAACAATTAATGGAGTATGTGCACGATTACGTAATGCAGTATGCAGTACAGAGCGTTCTTCAGTGATGTTGATTTTCTCACCGCTAAACATTTTGTCTCGCCAAGAGGCAATATCGCACTCTTTAGCAAGCGACACTAAATTAGCAAAAACATCGTTATCAATTAATTGTTTAGAGTAGTCGAATAATACACCTGGGATCTGAGTTGAAAACTTAGAAAAGCGGGTACCGTCTTGTGCAAATAACGTTTTAAGATGTGTTTGTTTCATCTTAGCAGCACTTTGTTCAAGGGCTTGCCAACTTGCTAATTGCGTTCGGTTCGACATTTAAATATCCTCTAAAAATTTTAACCGGTTGATTTATAGTTTCTTTTTATAATGTAAAAGTCTTTAACACGCGCTAAACACACTAAAATAAAACGCCGATAGTATAGTTAAAAACGTGAAAAAAGCGCTGCTTTTACTATTTTATACGCAGATGATAACGCAATTTTTGTCTTTTGACACCGGTATCATAAATATTTTGCAAATTATTTTACCCGCAATTTCAAAGGCACCCATAAAGCTTAATCGATTAAGCTGCTATGTTCGTGAATTTTACTAAACGTTCAGTACTTTTTTAATAGTTATGACATTTATGTGAATAAATAAAAAATCGGCTACCAGAGCCGATTTAATTTGAATCCTATTAGTGTCGTATAATTAGAGGCTCAATGCCAAACCACCCTCTAAGTTATATACTGTTTGATACCCTAGTTGCGTTAGGTTAGCAGCCGCAAGCTTTGATCGGTTACCGCTACGACACAACAATATATATTTACCGCTTTTACTAAGCTGACCTTCCATCAATGCGTGAGCCATTCTACTAAGCGGTATATTAAGTGTTTTTATTTTTTTGGTGCGAAACAATTGCGATACATTATTAGCACCATGCTCGTATGGCTCTCTAGTATCAATCAAATATGCATCGTTTTTAGTAAGCATTGCCTTTGCACTATCAAAATTTAATTGCTGAATAGATAATTCGGGCAACGCGGTGACATAACCACACAATTGTGACCTCGATTTTTCTTTAGCCTGATCATCAAGCTGTTTTTTAGTAACAAATTCATCAATACTCATTTGGCCGTTTATTAATCCGTTTAATAAAGGTGTTTGTTGTTGCTCTGCCTCCCAGTTCATCGCAAAACATTGTAAATAATCATGTCCTGAGCAAATCACACTTGTTTTATCTAGCTGCTCAGCAAGCGCTAGAATAGAATGAGCCATGGTCTTTGCACTGCCACCAGCTAAAGACGTGTTCCCCAAGCCTGCGGGTAATATTAGGTCACCACAAAAGCAATAATTGATGTGATTATCTTCATTTTTTAGAACATAACTTACGCTATCTTCACTGTGCCCTGGTGTGGCTATTTTTTCTAATCGTTGGTTATTAAGGTCAATATACGCTGCATGTATTGGCCACCCCAGTTTATCTATTTCAATGTCATCGCATCGACTCCCTAATACACTGCGTAATAAAGTAACGCCGCAATGGCGCTCTTGGTGAGCGTGTGTATTAAGCACTGCCTTAATAGTGAGGTTTTGTGTATTAGCTATTTTTTCTAAACGCGGTATGATCTCTACAATAGGATCTATAATAATTGCCTGTTTATTCTCACTTACATATAACCAGCAACAGGCTCCTTGGTGCCTAAACTGCGTTAAACCAAGCGCGCACACATCTTGGTGAGGTGTTGCGCTATCAGATACGATTAAACAGTTAGCCTGCAAAATGGCTTTTAATGCACGTATAGATTCACACGCATTTGCAATTTCTTCGGCTGTAGCTGCGGGACCAAACGATAGCCTAATTGCATTTTCACTCTGCCATTGGTTAACACCCATAGCATCAAGCACAAAGCTTGTCGAAGAACCCGTGCTACATGCAGACCCTCCACTGACACGAATACCAGCAGCATCAAATAAATCAATCACTTCTTTGCTTGTTAGTTCATTTACCGCAAAGTTGAGTGTTGTTGGTACCGAATGCTCAAAACTATGATTAAACGTAACATCACCAAAAGTATCTTCAATCGCGCATTTTATTTGCGCGCGGTAGCTATTGAGCACATCGATTGGTTTAAACGTTGTATCTGACCTGTCTAGCAGTAAGCTAAATAGTTTATTTAACCCGGCAATACCGGGTAAGTTCTCGGTACCCGAACGCATACCGCTCTCTTGCCCGCCCCCTGCTATAAACGGTGTATAGGCACTGCCAGCTCGTATATATAAAAAACCGATGCCTTTGGGTGCATAAAGTTTATGGCCCGAAAAGGGAGCATAATCTATTGTAGTCGCGCTTAGATTGAGTTGCTTTTTGCCCAATGCCTGAACACAATCGACCATCCACGACACGTCAGGGTTTAAAAAACGAATCGTTTGTTCAATAGCATCTAAATCTTGATACACACCGGTTTCATTGTTTACCGCCATTGTGCATATCATAAGCGCATTAGGAATGTGTTCTGCAATAAAAGTAAGGTCTAGAATACCATTGCTATCTACCGGAATTGCCAATATTTTAGCATTAATGCCCAATACATCATTCCAATGCTTTAAGGTATTAGGTACCGCTTTGTGCTCAGTAGCGCCATACAATAGCACTGGATTATCTATTTTATGAGTTTTAGCATTAATGAGTGTGGATACGACAGCGGTTTGAATGCCTTCAGTCGCGCCAGAGGTAAACAAAATATTTCCCTCTTTTGCGCCTATCACTGTTCGTGCGTTTTCACGGGTTTGCTCTAACAAATGCTTAGCTTGAATACCTGTAATGTGTGGGCTTGATGGGTTACCAAAGCAAATTTGCATTGTATGAGAAACCACCTGAGCAATGCATGGCAACACCGGCGTTGTTGCATTTGCATCGAGGTAAATTTGCTCAGAGCTAAATAAACAGTCAGACATCTAAAAACGCACCTTATTACTAAAAGATATATCTTATTACCAATATTACATAACTTTAGACGTATTGAGTAATAATCAATTAGTACTGACGGTGCGTTTTCTATGCCTTTTTGAACTAACCCTCTGTCAGTTTATTATTTAGTTCTTCTTGCGTTGAAGACCAAGCGGTAATCAATGCCTTAACAAGCGAAGCCAAAGGAATGGCAAAAAATACCCCCCAAAAGCCCCAAAGACCACCAAAAAACAAAACTGCGACAATTATAAATACAGGATTTAAGTCGACCGCTTCTGAAAATAACAATGGCACAAGTACATTGCCATCAAGGGCCTGAATAATCCCGTAAATAATCAAAATAGTCCAAAATTGAGTTTCTAATCCAAATTGAAATAACGCCACAGCAGCGACCGGAATAGTCACCAGCGCAGCACCCACAAACGGAATTAACACAGAAAAACCAACTAACACACCTAATAAGGCTGCGTAGCGTAAATCTAAAAATGTAAACGCGATAAACGAAACGCCACCTACAATTAAAATTTCAAACACTTTCCCGCGAATGTAATTCATAATTTGTTGGTTCATTTCATTCCATACTTGCAAAATTAAACGGCGCTGTTGCGGAATTAATTTAGCCACACTACCCGTTAACTCGAGCTTATCTTTAAGCATAAAAAACACCAGCAACGGCACAAGTACAAGATAAATTAACCACGCTACAACATCTTTTAGCGACGTTAATGAAAACGATAAAACCACTTGGCCAAACTCAATTACTTTAGCCTCGACAGTAGCAACAATGCCTTGTACTTGGTCGGCATTTATTAAACTTGGGTATTGCTCGGGTAAGGCAACTAAATACGACTTACCTTGCTCTAACATATGAGGGGTTTCTTGCACTAAGTTACTGGTTTGTTTCCAAAGAACAGGACCAATCACTAAAATTAAAGTAAGCATAATGCCTGTAAATATAAGCATTACGATCACGGTTGCTGTAAAACGGCGTAAACCAAAACGCTCTAAGTGAACAACTGGCCAATCAAGTAAATAGGCAATAACTAATGCCACTAAAACCGGCACAATTAACGAGCCAAAAAAGTACAGTAAGGCAACAGAAACGAGTAGTAAAAATAATAAGGTGACCGAATGAGGATCAGAAAATTTTCTTTCGTACCATGTTTTTATATATTCAAACACGTAATGGCTCCACTAATAATAAACCTTGTTGTTTATCTAAGTTGTAACTGTAAGCATATTTTTTTAAATATCGCTCAATATCATCCATGCTCTCATCACTATTTACACTAAAAGTGATGGCTTGCCGAGTAGATAATGCTTCACGTAGCCCTAATTTAAACTGAATAAACTGTTGAGGACATCTATAACTTCGTAAATCTTGGTGTAACATACTCGCTTTACCGATTTATTAAAATGAATAATAAGTCGCATTGCTGTGCATCAGTAGCCAGTAAAATATCAACAAATGTAACTTTTTCTTAAAACAATGCCTGCAATGGTTTATTCTGTAATACATAGTTAGTAGTAAGGACAGGTTAATGTCTCGCACGCATAATAAAGCGCATTTACCAAGTAATCCAACACTCAAAGAGATTAATTGGTATAAAAAGCAAATAAATTGGGGGGAGCTTCCTCCTTTTTATCATTTAGTTGCCTCTTCGGTTAGCGAGTCTGAAGGTGTTTTAGAGCATGGATTTGATAACGCCGTAAAACAACTTATCGATAGACGTAACTGGAATCTAGACATACTCGACGGCTTTGAGGACGATTTAGGTGAGATCCATACCAAACATAAACCTCGCATTGCATTACATCAGGTATTTACAGACAGGGGCTTTGAACTGTGGGCACTGCCTTATGCAAAAGATATTGTTGTTGACCAATACATAAAAGATAACCGCTTTATGGAATTTAGAGTGTGGGATCCGCATTCAATGAAAGTACTATTAAGGTTAAATCAATTACATAAGTTTATTGGTTTTTACTTTGAGCGCGGTGATAAAGCCGATAAAGCCCTCATTTTGCACTCACACAAAGTGGTTCATAAAATTATTACTTTTTTGCAGCGAGAGTTGAACGTAATAAAGATAGATGGAGTCTCAATAAAAGAACTCTACCAGTTGTGCGAAAAAGACAGCCGTGCAAGCAGTGACGAAATAGACATAGCCAAAATTGCCATTGGCGAGCCAATAAACAAGGAATAAGATGCAGCTAAAATCAGCCTTTATCTCTTTATGCAGTGCCGTACTTACATTTAGCCTTCTAGTAAGTGAGCCATTAAAGGCGCAAACTAACTTTAATCTTCCTGATTTGGGAACTTCTGCATTACAAGTACTCCCCCTCGAAAAAGAACAAGCGATTGGGGAAGTAATGATGATGCAAATACGTGGTGGTTCACCGATTATTAACGACCCCGTATTAGATGAATACCTAACTACCATTGGTAGAAAGCTTGTTGCAAACGCAAACGATGTACGTTTTCCGTTTTCATTTTTTTGGATCAATAACTCTGACATTAACGCTTTTGCTTTTTACGGCGGACATGTTGGTGTTCATACAGGTCTTATTGCGCAAGCCGATAGCGAAAGTCAGTTTGCATCTGTACTCGGTCACGAAATCGCTCATGTCACTCAGCGCCATTTAGCACGCAGAATCCAGCAACAACAAGATAACAGCGCAATGACTATAGCGGGGATGATTGCCGGTATTTTAGCAACTATTGTTGCCCCTGACGCTGGTATTGCCATTATTTCAGCTAGCCAAACACAATCTGCCTTTAGCCAATTAACGCACAGTCGCTCTGCTGAACAAGAAGCTGATCGAATAGGCATGCAAACACTTAACAATGCAGGATTTGATGCGCGTGCATCTAGCGACTTTTTGACTAAACTGGCTGCACAAATTCGTTATAAGTATAAACCACCTGCATTTTTGCTTACTCACCCACTGCCAGAAAGTCGAGTGTCTGATGTACGTCTTCGTGCTGAGCAGTACCCAAAGCGTCGCTTACCTGCAAGCCTCGAATTTAACCTTGCTAAAAGCCGAGTACTTGCGCGTTACGACAACAAACCAGAAAATGCTGAAGCCTTATTTAGAAAACTTCTTCGTGAAAACAGCTACAGCAATACAGCACTTAATTACGGTTTAGCGTTAAGTTTACTTGATCAAGAAAAACTTGATGAAGCAGACACTATTTTAAGCAAGCTATTAAAAAGTGACCCTAAGAATTTATTTTATATTGATACGCAAACTGATTTACTGATAGCGCAAAAAAAAGCAGACGAAGCCGTTTCATTTTTAGCTGAACTACATAATTACCGCCCTAACAATCAAGTAATTACGCTCAACTATGCAAATGCAGCATTAGAAGCTAAGCAATATGAACTTGCTGAAAACGTGCTTAAAGGTTTTTTATTAGAAAAACCAGAGCATAGTTTAGGTAAAGAGCTACTGGCTGACGCGTACAAAAAACAAGACAAATTGGCGGCCTATCACGAGGCAAACGCTGACGTGCTATCTCAATACGGTGCTTATATGAAAGCCGCTGATGAAATCCAAAAAGCGCTTAACTTCGTAGAATCAACAGAGTTAATAAAACAGCAGCGATTAAAAGCATTACTTACTCAGTACCGCCGTTTACAAAAAGAGCTTGCAAGGCTTTAAGTCTGCAAGCTGTTGCCCTAAAATAGAGGCAATTCACACTATGGAAACTTTTATGTCTGTTACTATTTATCATAATCCGCGTTGTTCTAAATCGCGTGAAACACTTGCCCTTTTACAAAGTAAATCAATTGAGCCCACCGTTGTTGAGTATTTAAAAACGCCTTTATCATCTGATCAAATTACTACACTTATAGACCAACTTGGTTTTAGCTCTGCTCGTGATTTAATGCGTACAAAAGAAACCGAGTACAAAACGCTAAATTTAAAAGACGAAACAAACGAAACCACGCTTATAAACGCCATGGTTCAGCATCCAAAATTAATTGAACGCCCTATTGTTGAACACAATGGTAAAGCCGCAATTGGTCGCCCACCAGAAAACGTTTTAAGCGTTTTATAATGAGTACAACCATCGTGGTACTTTACCACTCGAGCCATGGCTCCGTTGAAGCAATGGCTCATGAAATAGCTGAGTCAATAGAGCAACAAGGCGCAAAAGCCCTACTGAGAACGTTTGTAGCTAAAAACCCGCACGACATTGTTATTAGTAAAGATGACCTTATAGAGTGTGATGGCTTGGCTTTTGGTACACCTACCCGATTTGGTATGATGGCCTCTCAAGCCAAAGCATTTTGGGAAACCACCAGCGAGCTATGGCTCAAAGGCCAACTAATTGATAAGCCCGCATGTGTGTTTTCATCGTCAAGCAGTATGCACGGCGGCAATGAGGCCACACTGCTTAATTTATCATTGCCCTTACTACACCACGGAATGATGCTACTTGGTGTACCTTACGATGTGCCCGAATTATTATGCACTCAAACTGGCGGGACCCCCTATGGCGCTTCGCACGTTGCCGGTAGCAACAATAGTGCCCAGTTAAGTAAAGACGAAATTAAAATATGCCAAAGCGTTGGTATACGCCTGGCAAAAATTGCGAGTAAACTTCAATGAACACAGCGCAACCCCCTGCTAAAAAGCCAATAACCGTAAAATTTCAACGCATTGCTTTAATTGGCTATATTGGCCTGCTCATTTTAATGCCATTATGGATGTACTTTGTGCCGCCTCAAGAGGGCCCGCTCGATGTTACGTCGCTGTTTGTACCTATAATCCCTCTATTACTTCCACTCAGAGGTATTATAAAAGACAGTACTTATACCTACGCTTGGGCAAACTTTGTTGTCATGCTTTATTTTATTCATGGCTTAACTATGCTTTGGGTTGCACCTGATGAGCTGATTTGGGTGTTACTTGAGTTGTTGTTTGCATCTTTCATGTTTATTGGGTGTACTTATTATGCAAGACACCGCGGGCAAGAATTAGGCTTAAAAATTCGCAAACTAAAAGAAGATTTAGCCGACGAAAAAGTCGCTAACGAACTTAACAAGTAAAATAAAAAAGCGCGTTTACTATTGGGTAAACGCGCTTTTATACATTTTAAATACGTATTAACTATTTAAACCAATTCACTTAGTGCAGCCAACGTCACTATACCCGCTAAACCTAGCTGAGCTAATAAGCTCAATAACGAAAAGCCCCTCAATACAAATAACCCCCAAGGGTGTTTTATATGTGGATACAAAGCGCAGCGCTTTAAGCTCATAGCAAAGAAAAAGCAAATCACCGTAACCATAGTTAAACCAAGCGTCAGTTCACTTTTTATGGTCAGCGCTTCATCAAAAAAGAAAAATAACTGTAATGGCAATAATAAAGTCACAATAGCATGTAAAACATGCACTTTTTTAATACGATCAAATTGCCCTTCTGGGGATAGCTCTTTAATTCCAAAATCACGCTCTAGGCATTTAACTAGGTTTTGCGCTTTAATGCTCACAGCCAATCGGTAGCAACTCAGGCCCTCGTTATTACGCGCTCTAAAATCAAAGCCTGCTTTTATTAGCATCACCATTAACGATTCATTTTTTGAGAGCACAGCATAATGCAATGCAGTATTACCAAGGCTATCAAGGGCTTTTTTATCTTGCTTAGGTAGTAAGGTTTGCACAACGTTTACAAAACCACGCTCTGCCGCCCACATAAATGCCGTTTTACCGTTATCATCAGCTAATGTGCCTGTTGCACCTTGCTCAATAAAGCGCATAGCCATTGTTTGCTTGGCCGTTTTTTTACGTAAATGTGTTAGGAGCGCTTGCTCAAGTAAAACCACAGAATCAACATCAGGTGATACTTGTTTCAATAAAGTAAAATAGTCTTTACCCATTGCTACTTTGTCACTTGCAAGCCCACTTAACACTTCTAAGTCAGCAATTGACTCAGGTATAAAGTGACTTAAGCGATCTCTAAAATCAACTTCTTTCCATAGCGATAACGCATCAACAGCACTAAGCTTACTGCCATTATTTAAAGCATGTTCAATGAG
>NZ_NTLW01000108.1:0-5405 GCF_002632075.1 Pseudoalteromonas sp. ESRF-bin5
CTCGAAGAATTATCAGAAGACGTGCGCCTGGGTATTATTGCCCAAATGGAGCCTGAGCACATTGCTGCTGCCACTGAAGACATGGGTCACGATGACCTAGGTGAAGTATTACGTAGTTTGCCTGACACTGTTTACCAAGACGTTGTTAGCGCCATGGACACCCAAGATAGAGAGCGCGCAACACAAGCGCTATCTTATCAAGAGCGTTCTGCTGGTGCACTCATGAACACCGATACGGTAACTATTCGCCCAGATGTGACCATTGATGTCGTACTACGTTATATTCGACTTCGCGGAGAGTTACCTGAAGGCACTGATGACCTGTATGTGGTTGATAAACATAACTGCTTTATTGGTGCTTTATCGCTGAGTACATTGCTAACTAATCCACCAGAAAAAATTGTTCGCGATTTAATGGATGAAGAATGTGAGTCAATTCCAATTTCAATGGATGAAAGTGAAGTCGCACAACTGTTTGAGCGCCATAATTGGATCTCGGCCCCAGTTGTTGATGACAACGATCAGCTACTTGGTCGTGTCACGATCGATGATATTGTTGACGTAATTCGTGAAGACGCCGAACATAGTTTACTGAGTTTGGCGGGCCTTGATGATGAAGAAGATACCTTTGCTCCTGTCTTAAAAAGCTCTAAAAAACGCTCAGTATGGTTAGGAGTTAACTTATTAACCGCGCTTGCGGCCGCCTTTGTAGCCAGTTTTTTTGAAAGCACACTCGATATTTTACCCATTTTAGCAGTGCTTAATGGCATCGTTCCTTCTATGGGCGGTGTTGCTGGCAGTCAATCACTTACACTTGTTATTCGTGGTATAGCTGTTGGTCATATAAATCAAACCAACCAACGCTTTTTAATGATGAAAGAACTCGCTATTGGAGCACTCAATGGCATTTTGTGGTCATTGTTGATAGCGGGTGTCATTGCACTTTGGCAGTGGGATTTTATGCTCGGCGGCGTACTCGCTTTTGCCATGTTTATGAACTTAGTTGTGGCAGGGGTTGCTGGTGCAAGTATTCCAATTTTACTTAAAAAAATGAATATAGACCCTGCACTTGCAGGCAGTGTAGTGCTAACAACAGTGACAGATATTGTGGGTATTTTTGCCTTTTTAGGCACCGCCACTTGGTTGTTAATATAAATTTAAAAGCTGTTATAAAAACACGCGCAGTTAATTTATAGCTGCGCGTTTTTATTGTCTCGGTAATAACTATCTGGCTTTGTGCCTATTTCCACCCACTTTAGGTTTTGTATTAGCCTTTTTAAACTGACTAAATCCCGTATGGCGTGTAAGCGCTGGGCGACCCCCTTTACGGCCTTTATTAACGGTTTTACCCGCTTTTTCATCGCGGCCTTCTTCTGGTACTAAACAGTTTGGCCCTTTGCCAATTAGGTTAGCTTTACCCATTTTGCGAAGTGCTTCACGTATCATTGGCCAGCCCGATGCATCATGGTAGCGCAAAATAGCTTTGTGTAATCTGCGCTGGCGTGCTCCTTTTGGCACTGGCACTACTTCACTATTATTCTTGATATTACGCAGTGAGTTCATCTCTGTATGGTAAATAGTGGTCGCATTGGCCATTGGAGATGGATAAAAGTTTTGCACTTGATCCAACTTAAAGTCGTTAGACTTAAGCCATAAAGCCATGTTTACCATATCTTCGTCTTTAGTTCCTGGGTGCGCAGAAATAAAATACGGAATTAAATACTGCTTTTTACCCGCTTCTTTCGAGTACTTATCAAATAATTCTTTAAATTGATCGTAAGCACCCATGCCTGGCTTCATCATTTTTGATAATGGACCGTCTTCAGTATGCTCTGGCGCTATTTTTAGATACCCGCCCACATGATGTGTCACCAGCTCTTTAACATAGCGAGGATCGCGTACAGCAAGGTCATAGCGAACGCCCGAAGCGATAAGAACTTTTTTAATGCCTTTTACATCACGTGCTTTTTTGTATAAATCGATTGTTGGCGTGTGATCCGTGTCCATATGCTTACAAATATCAGGGTATACGCACGATAAGCGTCGGCAGGTACTTTCTGCTTTTTTGCTTGTACAACGTAATTTGTACATGTTGGCCGTTGGCCCACCTAAATCGGAAATAACGCCAGTAAAACCGGGCACTTTATCTCTGATCTGTTCAATTTCTTCAATAATGGACTCTTGCGATCGGCTTTGAATAATTCGCCCTTCGTGCTCTGTAATCGAACAGAATGAACACCCACCAAAACAGCCGCGCATAATATTCACCGACGTTTTTATCATGTCGTAAGCAGGTATTTTAGCGTCGCCATAACGTGGATGAGGAATTCGTTGATAGGGTAATCCAAATACCGCATCCATTTCATGTGTTTCTAAAGGATAAGCCGGTGGATTCACCCAAATAGAGCGATCGCCATGACGCTGGAATAAAGCTCTTGCACAACCAGGGTTAGTTTCTTGGTGTAATATTCTTGAGGCATGCGCATATAAAGGTTTGTTAACACTTACTTGCTCGTAGGCTGGAAGTTTAACATACGTTTTTTCCCACGGCTTAGGGCGCGCTGGCTGCACGGTAATAGGCTTTGCAGCTTCTGCTTTTAAATCAATACCAGCTTGTTTAAACTCAGACTTGCTACAGCCAACATCATCGGCTCCGTAAGGGTTTGGAATGGGGTCTATTTTACCTATTTTATCAATAGCTGTTGAATCACTCCCCCGCCAGCCCGGCAAAGGTTCTTTACGAATAACAGCGGTGCCACGAATGTCTTGAATCGTATCCATCGTTTCACCACCGGCAATACGGTGGGCAACTTCTACTAATGGGCGCTCAGCATTTCCGTAAATCAATATATCGGCTTTTGAGTCAAACAAAATGCTACGGCGCACTTTTTCTTGCCAATAATCATAATGAGCTATCCTGCGAAGGCTTGCCTCAATACCGCCAATAACAATAGGAATACCTTTGTATGCTTCACGACACTTCTGAGAGTAAATCATCACCGCTCGATCTGGCCGTTTACCACCTACGTTGTCTGGTGTATAGGCATCATCGTGGCGCATACGCTTTTCAGCTGTGTAACGGTTAATCATTGAGTCCATGTTACCAGCAGTTACACCAAAAAATAGGTTTGGCCTGCCAAGCTCCATAAATGCGTCTTTTGTATCCCATTTGGGCTGAGCAATAATACCTACTCTAAAACCTTGCGCTTCGAGCACACGTCCTATCACTGCCATCCCAAAGCTTGGGTGGTCAACATACGCATCGCCACTGATTATTATTATGTCGCAGCTATCCCAGCCAAGTGCATCCATTTCTTCGCGTGATGTAGGTAAAAATGGTGCAGTGCCGTAACACTCAGCCCAATACTTGGGGTAAGAGAATAAGGCGCGCTTAGCTTTGAGTGTGCTCATAAATGTGACCGTAGAATAACAAAAGGCGCAAATTATACATCATAGACTTGTTTATATATACAACATTACAACGTATGAAATACCTTTAACACTAAGCCTATAATTATCTATGTATTTCGTTTACCAATGAACTCTAATAACTTGTTTTCAGGCATAGGTTTAGCATACATAAATCCTTGTACTTCATCGCATCCTAAGTCTTTTAAAAACTTAGCTTGTTCCTGCGTTTCAACACCCTCTGCTATTGTTTTTAAACCTAACTTTGCACCTAACGATATTACTAATCCAGCAACGGCACCGGTATCACCATTATTAAGATCTTTAATAAACGACCTATCAATCTTTAGTCTATCGATAGGAAGGCTTTGTATATAACTCAATGAAGAAAACCCTGTGCCAAAGTCATCAATAGCCACTTCAATACCCAATGCTTTGAGCTCCCTCAGAGTGTTAATAACCGTGTCTAACTCATCCATTACTACACTTTCAGTGACTTCAAGTTCAATGTTTTTTGGATCCACACCGTATTTTAGTAGGGTATTTTTAACTGTTTGCGCATACCCTTTAACTTTAAATTGCGGAACCGACACGTTAACAGCAATACAAATTTCAGTTCCTTCGTTTTCTAATCGCTTTTGCTGTTGGCACGCTTGCTCTAACACCCACTGCCCTATATCAACAATGAGTCCAGCGTCTTCAGCTAAAGGTATAAACACTGCGGGTGAAATGTAGGTGCCATTTTCCAATGGCCAGCGTAAAAGAGCTTCACAACCAATTAAAGATAAATCATCAAACGATAACTGCGGTTGGTACCATACTTCGAGCTTCCCTCTGGCAAAGTCATGGCGCAGCTGTCTAATTAAACCTAATCGCCACTCCATTTTTTCTTGCATATCAATACTGTAATAAACACCTTCCTTGTGCTTTATTTTTTTAGCATGATTTAAAGCAATATAAGCCACTTTTAATGTTTCTAAACCAGAGCCTTGAAAGTCTTGCTGTTGGCATAAGCCAATTCTAAAATCGATGGGTAACACATGTTCCGCAGCAGAAAACGACGGACTTAACTTTTCATTAAAATCAGTTAAAACAAATTCACTTTTTGGGATTAAAAAACCAAATACATCAGCACCTACACGAGAGAGTAATTGAGCTGTGGGGACAATTGCTCTCAAACGCTCAACAATAGCAATAAGTAGCTTATTACCTACATCTTGCCCTAAGCCATCATTTATATCTGAGAAGTTAATAACGTCTAACAAAACAAACACATATTTGTTTTCACTGACGTTTTGAAAATCATCTATGCGCTCAATAAAATCAGTTCTATTTGAAATACCAGTGAGTAGGTCTTTATAAGCTGCATCTCTTAGCTTTACAAACAACCGTATATTATCGAGCGCAATACTAATATTAGTTAAAAATATTTCAGCAAACTGCAGTTGAATATCGGTCGGTGCTCCACCACTCTCAATATATAAAGCAGCTCTGCGGTGCTTACTTTTTAAAATAAAGGTGATGCTGTTATCTGTATATTGATGAGTGAGTTGTCCAAAACAGGCCTCAACCTGAGATAACGCAGTTTGGTTAACATTAACTAATTTTTCACCAAAATATTCTTCGTACTTTTCACACCCGCCCAGTACCTGAATAAAATTTTCACCATCAAGCTTGGTACAAATTAATCCGTTAGATTTACAACCTAAAATAACCCCCATAAACTCAAGTGCTTTATTGCACAATACTTTTATATCTGTTTGCCCCAAAATGTATTTAGAGGCAGATAAAATAGTATTCATCGCTTGCGCTTGATACTCAAGCAGGCATATCTGTTCGAAAGAACGAATAGCAGCAATAAGCGTTGTCACAAGTTTTGAGCGTGTCAGCTCTGTTTTAGTTTTGTAATCGTTTATATCGTATTCACGAATAACTTTTTCTTCGGGGATATTAGCGGCTTGGCCCGTACGTAAAATAATGCGAACGCGTTTGTTATT
>NZ_NTLW01000260.1:0-37602 GCF_002632075.1 Pseudoalteromonas sp. ESRF-bin5
ATCTCGTCTAGCTCTGCTTGCGATGTTGGCCACGTTGCATCTTCACGATCAAAAAAGTATTCATCTTGTTTTTCGAACGTCATTTCATTTTCTAATAAAGAAAGTGAATATTCGTAACGTTCAAAACGGCGCTTTAGGCTTAAATTAAAAATATCAAACGTGAAGCCTAGCTTGCCGGTAGTTAAAGCGTTGTCAAAGCTATCGCGATATTGCTCAAAGGATGCAATATCACTGGCTAAAAAAACGCTTTTATTAAAATCAAGGGATTCGATGTAACGATCGTATACTTTACTAGAAAGTTCATCGTTAAATCGAACCGGGATATAGTGTGAACGAGTAAATAAGCTTGCCACGCGCTTACTGGCAGTGCCATGTTGACTTTCCTGCTTGAGTAGAGGTAAATCATCAATGGTGACAGGCTCTACAGCAGCAAATAATGAACCTGAAAACAGGGCTGCAACTACCGGAATGAGCGTAAACTTTTTACTCATACAAACTCCTTAATTTATGTACAACTTAAACAGTGTATAAGCTGTCTGCTTTGGTTTTAACTTGCATACCAGTCACTAATTCAACATGAACGTCGTCTTTATTTACTTCAGTGATTACTGCATTTACAAGTGCTTGGCCTAGTTTAACTTTAACCTTGTTGTTAACCTTGACCTCTGTTGCTGGTAAAGGTTCAATTTTACCTGAACGTTTAGCGGGTGCAGATTTAGTTGCTTTGCTAGCTGACGCATTTTTATCAGCGCCCTTGTTTGCATGTGCAGGCTTTTTCTTAAAGTTTTTAGAATCTGAGTCTTGACGTGGACGCTGTTGTTTTTTTCGCTTCGCCATTTTTGCACGGCTTTCTTCTAGTGCTTTTTGAGCATGATCAATGTGCTCTTGCTCAACTTTTTCACCTTCATTGCCATCAAGGTCAATACGAAACTCCGATTTTGCCACAGCTTCTAAATAACGCCAGTTAGACGTGTATTTTCTTAGTGCTTGACGAACTTGAGTCTTGCTTACTTTTTCAGACCCTTCAATACGCTCAGCAATATCTTTAAAAATACCGACTTTAAGCGGTTTGATACCGTCTTTTTGTTTAAAACATTGTGGAAATTCTTGGTACAAGAACTCCAATACTTCATTAATATCTTTTAGCTTGTTTGTGGTTTCCATTTTAGAACCTATTTTTCACATCTTTTCATCAAGGGACGAATCAACATAGTGTATTACCCAGTCGACCAATTCTTCGAAATCGGCTTCAAGTACAGCCATATCACCTCGAAGGTGTTCCCAAATACCATTTATTATTTCATCGATTGATTCACAATCTAAATCATCTGGGAGTTTGTCCCAAGCAATGTGAATCAAATCATTGAGCGTTTCCGCTACATGTTCTTCTTCTCCTTCCCAATCGCCTACATCTTGTATAGCAAACAGGTAGTCCTGAACATTTAGCAAATCTTTCATTACAAGCTAGCCTCAAAGCATTTAACCAATGCTTCTAATCCCGCTTTGTCATCAGTGTCAAATCTAGAAATACTAGGACTATCAATATCTAGCACTGCAAATATTTTACCATGTTTCATGATAGGTACAACAATCTCAGAGTTCGATGCTGCATCACAGGCAATATGCCCATCGAAGGCATGAACATCTTCAATTAGTTGTGTTTGCAACGTAGCTGCAGCCGTTCCACATACACCCTTTCCAACTGGAATACGGATACACGCTGGGTTACCCTGAAATGGGCCTAGCACTAATTCTGACGGCGAATCAATAAAGTAAAAGCCCGCCCAATTTACATCCTCTAAAGAGGTAAATAACAGCGCGCTTATATTTGCCATATTAGCAATTACATTCGACTCACCGGCAATCAGCGATTCAGTTTGTTTAACTAATGACTGGTAAAAATCGTGCTTTTGCATACCAAACTACTTCTTATTAAACATACAGTAGCTAAAGGTACTCTTTGTGATGAAAAATTGGAACCTTTTGCAGGTAAAAAAAAGGAATTTCCGTAGTTTAAAAGCGTCCTTGGTTAATAAAGACGCGATTATGATTTTGAAGTTTTACGAAGACCAAATAAAAACAGCCCTGCCGCTATTGCTGACATAACACTATTTATTAAAAATATTTCGCCTGTGGAGGCACTTAAAAGAAAGCTAAAAATAGCACCACCAAGTAAACCAAGCGTTAAAACACCGGAATAGTTTACTTTTGAATATTTAAACATTAATAAATAGCCTGGGACAACAAATGCAGCCATTGTTAAGCCAACAATATGCGCATTAGATATGGCTGTCATCAATAATGAAAAAAATATAGAGACAAATTCACCTTGTAGCGTTATTGAATAATAAATACCTAATAGGCTACCCACAATCACAGGAGAAAGTAATGAAAGCGCAACGCTTTTTGCTAATTGGTGTTTCATTTAATAGTCCTTAACAACACACTTAAACTCTATTTATAAGCATGCACCAAGAACCCAAAGTTAGAAACAGAGACTATGGTCGTAAATTACGAATAAAAATAAACCACTTTACGCCATCAACTCATCACTTTTTATAAGCGTAAAGTTTTAAGCTCAAAACAGCTCAGTTGTCATAACTGAGCTATTTGGCTTGAGAGTTCAAAACGACGAGAAGTTACAATTTCTTCTAGCACCGCCAACCTTTCGTTTAAGACTTTTGATTGTTTTTCTAATGCTACGATCTTTGAAGCATCAATAGCACTTTGCAATTTTGCTTGTGTCTCAACCTTTGAGGTTTTATAACTGAAGTAGCGCTTAAGGGCTGCCAATAACAGAACGGGTGAGCTAAATACAATAATAACTATAAATAATTCGAACATAATAACTCCTGCATTTAATATTAATTTACTGCACACGCAGCTGAATGAGCTCGGGTTTGAAGCAATTTACATAAAACTACTTCGCGTGGTTTACCTTTTCGAATTAGCATCTCTACATACACAATACTTAATACAATTGCTGTTGCCTTAAATAGATTACCTTGTAAATCCCCTGCTGCCCCACCTGACATCCCAAAGATCCCGTAAGCCGCATTCATAAAAATATGCATCCACATTGGGAACCAAATACGGTATCCACATTCGCAATACAGCCACGCAAACCAAGTCCCTGCAATCGTTGTTACCGTAACTGCCATCACTGCAGATAAAGGGTCATTGCCTTGATAAATGTGCCCCATACCAAATATCACAGAACTAACTAACGCTGCAGGTATAAAGCCCCAACGGCAGTATTTAAATAGCACACCAAATAATGCAGCTCTAAAGATAACCTCTTCAAAAAAACCGGCATAAACCGAACCCGTAATGATCGCTGATATCGAAAGATGAAGTTCACTACTTAAAAATGCATACCCTAGAGTCATAGGAATACAACAGAGCAACGCTGCAAGTGTATAATTAATGAATCCATCAGAGCTAAGTCCTATTGACTCAAACAACCTCTCTTGTTTAAACAAAACAATGGCAGCAGCAACTAACGGACCATATAAAAAGGTAAATTTAGCGGGAATGAATAAAATATCAGTTTGGTTATCAATATTAGATAACCAGCTAGACCAACCATCTCCCCAAAAATGCCTCATTACGTAGTGACAAAATATAAATATAGTAATTATTAGAAACGCATGCATAGCGTGTTTCATACCTCTTTTCCTCGTTAAGTTGTTAAATTCAACTTAATCCTGGCAATAGCATAAGCACAAAGCGACTCATTAGGGCTTAGCTGCAATTTAAGGTATAAAACTCACTGTTTTGGGGTGGTTAACATGTTTTTGGGGCTAACAACAAAGCGTCTTTTATTGTTTTAACGTAGGTGCGAGACACTGGTATTGTAACATTTGATTCATTAAGTGATAACTGTAACCCACCTGCGTTACCACTATAATGCTTAACGCTTTGTAAGTTGATCGCATAAGAACGGTGGCATTTTATAACAGATGTATTGTGAGGTAGTTGTCTTAACAATCCTGTAAGTGATGTTCGTAATAAACTCTGAACTATTTTATCACCATCAAAAATGGTGATTTCACAGTAATTATCAGCAGATTTAATAAATAAGATGTGATGGTGAGCAACTTTAACCTCATCATTTTTATTTTCGCCTTTTAGTGAGATTGTCTCTAACGCAGTTTCTTCTATCCGCGTTTGATTTTCGTCAGCTGCGCTTGAGGGTATTAAATTTTTTACGTGCCGGTTTACCAGAAGTAAAAATATAAGGGGAAATACACCAATACAAAATATATATCCCACGAAGAATAATTGATTTTGCCAGTGCCAAGACCCCAGCACTGCAACCACAAAATACCCGTGATTAAATAATGCTGTTATCAGTAAATATGTAAAAGGAATAATAGTTAAATGTTTTAACTTATCATTAAAGTTTATTTTGAGTAATGCGATTTCAATTGCACCCGATAGGAGCAAAGCACAAAAGGTGACTAACCCATATCCAGATAGCCGGAGAAACTTATAGGGTTCGCTATCGTTTGAAGTACCAAACGGTTGAAAAATAAAAAGTACAAAAAGTGTTATAAACGAGAACATAACAGCACGATATATAACTAACTTCCTTGATTCTAAGTCATCTTTTAGCCACAACATCCTATTTTATATACCTTTAGTTTTGAGATATTTAAAAGTAACACACATTAATATGCGCATTCTATTGCATTTAAACTCTTTTTATAGTGATTTTTAATCGGCAAGAAAGTCAAACATGAAGCTAAATAAACATTGTTTCGTGATGTAAAATATACATATTAGCGTTCAATGAACTTTAGATATGACTCGTGGATAAAAAGCGGGTCATAATTAAGTGAGGAATTTTGTTTCCAATACAAAAAGCCCGCTGTTTAGCGGGCTTTAATATAATGGTGGAGAGATAGGGATTTGAACCCTAGATAGGCTACAAACCTATGCCGGTTTTCAAGACCGGTGCATTCGACCACTCTGCCATCTCTCCTAAAGTGCTATAAACTACAAGTAAGAGTGTACTCATAGTTATTGTAATAAGTGGTGGAGAGATAGGGATTTGAACCCTAGATAGGCTACAAACCTATGCCGGTTTTCAAGACCGGTGCATTCGACCACTCTGCCATCTCTCCGCACGGCCTGCATAATAGGGAAACCCGTTGGCTTTGTGAAGCTTTTTTTTAAAAAAATTGCTTAAGTGCTTAAAAAACAACTAATTTGTTCAAAGATAAAACAAAAACTTTCTTTTTGGTGGTTAAATGAACTTTAATTAAAAAATTAGTGTCTATTGATCCACAAAGGTTTGCCCAAACATATAAGAGTTGGTAATCTAATTTTAGTTAAATTATCGAAACACACGTTTCACTTAAAGGAGCTCTACAATGGCGTTTAATCAATCGTACAATACCGCTAAACCGGTAATGTCTACCATTGAAACAAACAAGGTACTTAAAAACACCTACTTTTTACTTGCGATGACACTTGCATTTAGTGCAGTGACTGCCGGTATCTCAATGGCACTACAATTACCTTACTTTATGGGAATTGTGTTCACACTGGTTTCGTTTGGTTTATTATTTGTTGTAAACAAAAAAGCTGACACCGCATCTGGTGTATTTTGGGTATTTGCTTTCACAGGTTTAATGGGGGCTGGTTTAGGTCCAATGTTAAACCATTACGCTGCCATGCCTAATGGCCCAATGCTTATAATGCAAGCTCTTGGTTCAACAGCACTTATTTTCTTTGGTCTATCTGCATATGCGCTCAACACCAAAAAAGACTTCTCTTTTATGGGCGGCTTTTTAACGGTTGGCCTAATTGTGGTTATTGTTGCAAGCATTGTTAACATATTCATCGGTAGTTCTTTAATGTTTATGGTGCTTAACGCTGCGGTTGTATTAATTATGTCTGGCTTAATTTTATTTGATACAAGCCGCATTATTAACGGCGGAGAAACTAACTACATTCGCGCTACAGTATCTTTATACCTAAATGTGTACAATCTATTTACTTCACTACTGCACCTACTTGGCGCAAGTGATGACTAATTAAATAGTTCTGTTAAAATAGCCCCTTTATTGGGGCTTTTTTATTGGAATTGTTTTGGCACGATTTGTTCTTTCATTACACACACCACCATCAGATCACGACACCAGCCAACGCATAATTAAGTTTGCTAATGCGTGTTTATCTCAAGGGCACACCATAGACGCAATATTTTTGTATCAGCAAGGCGTTTATCATGCATCAACACATTTTGACTTAGCCTCTGACGAGCTTCAAATTAGCGCATTATGGCAGACGCTATCAAGTCAAAATATTAACCTTATGCTGTGTGTAACCGCGGCAGAAAAAAGAGGCTTAGATACGTCAAACACAGGCGTATTTTCTGTTGCAGGTTTAGCTGAATTCGCAATGCTTGTAAGCGACGCTGATAAGTGGGTGCAATTTAAATGATTAATGTATTAGTAATGAGTCAAAGTAGCCCATTTGATGATCTTAACCTGCGAGATGCCCTCGATATGACGTTAATTTTTGCAGCTGTCGATCAAAACATAAGCTGGTTATTTAGTGGCCCCGCTGTTTTAGCATTAAAAAAGAATCAAACCCCTTCCACCATAGGTATTAAAGATTTTTTTAAAAACATAAAAACGCTAGAAGTTTATGACGTAGAAAACATCTATGTATGTGAAAAATCGCTCCTTGATTATGGCCTAAGTAAAACTGATTTACTCATAGACGCGCACGCGGTTACATTTGATGAACAACAAACACTTATCAAAAAACAACATCACGTGGTGACCTTATGAGCACACTACATATTTTTTCAAAACCATTAAATTACTATTCTGCTAACCAGCTAGAAAACTTAATTTGTGCTGATGACCGTATATTGCTTTTAGGTGACGCATGCTTTGCTAATAAACAATTTAAACAATTTTCAGACACCCTCTTAGTACTTGAAGAGGACGCACTCGTTCGTGCAATTAAGCTATCAAATAACGACACTGCCATTAGCTATGACGAGTTTGTGTCTCTTACTTTAACCTCTACGCAATTAATTACTTGGTAACCCATGCTTGAATTTAACCAACAAACAATAGACACAGATAAGCAAGGTTATTTACTCGACCATACACAATGGTCTAAGCAACTAGCCCCCATTATTGCAGAGCAAGAAAACATATCGCTTAGCGAACAACACTGGGAAGTGATTAACTTCGTCCGCGAATTTTATCTTGAATACAACACAAGTCCAGCCATCCGCATGCTAGTAAAAGCCATGGCCAAAGCACTCGGAGAAGATAAAGGTAATAGTATTTACCTTTATAAATTGTTTCCAAAAGGCCCAGCTAAACAAGCTACAAAAATTGCTGGATTACCAAAACCAGCAAGGTGTATTTAATGAGAAGTAAATCGAGTAACAAGCAAGCCCCCGCTTCCTCAACCAAGCGTAATACGGGTCGCACGTATTCTAGAAGTGCAATTAAAAAGCCTACAAACAAAAGAGAAATAAAACCTCAAATAGACGCTAAAGACAAAAAAATTGTACTTTTTAACAAGCCATTTGATGTGCTTTGTCAATTTACAGACGATGCAGACAGAAAGACGCTAGCTGAATTTATTCCTATCAAGGATGTATATGCTGCAGGACGGTTAGACCGCGATAGCGAAGGTTTATTGCTGCTCACAAACTGCGGGAAACTACAAAATACATTAACAGCACCTAATAAAAAAACCAATAAAACGTACTGGGTTCAAGTAGAAGGTGAGCCTTCGACTGAGTCAATACAAGCTTTGTGTAAAGGCGTTGAGCTTAAAGATGGGCTCACACTGCCTGCTAATGTAAAAATGATAGAAGAGCCTAACATTTGGCAACGAACTCCCCCTGTCCGTGAACGAAAGTCTATACCTACCTCATGGCTCAGTATTACCATTAATGAAGGTAAAAATAGACAAGTTCGCCGAATGACAGCTCACATTGGCCATCCTACTCTTAGGCTAATTCGTTACAGCATAGGTAATTACACTTTAGACGACATTAATACTGGTGAATATAAAATCATTAAAGGTAGCATTAATGCATAAACCAAATGTAACAGTAGCCGCAATAGTTAAAAACCATAACGAATACTTATTAGTAAAAGAACGCGATAAATATACTAAGCAAATTTGCTATAATCAACCGGCTGGTCATTTAGAAAAGAACGAAACACTAGCTCAAGCAGCAAGCCGCGAATTATATGAAGAAACAGGTTTATCGCTCACCCCTACAGGCTTTTTAGGTGTTTATAACTTGTACGCTGACAACGGCGTTCATTACCTAAGGTTTTGTTTTTTATTTGATGCTAGTGGCACCAACCAACAACTCAACCCTATTGATGATGATATTATAAGTGCCCATTGGTTTAACCTAGAGAAAGTTAAATCTTTACCACTGCGAAGTCCGCTCGTTCAAAAGTGCATTGATGACGCGGTGACGCGTCCGCTATTAAGCTTAGATACTATTTACAACTAATAAAAAATTAAGGCATATTAATGGTGTGTTTTAAAGTTTACTCTGCCTAGAGGGATTACTTAGTGACGTGGGGTGTGTAATTGCTCCAGCCTATTCTTCTGACTTGCATCCATGTAAGGATAAGTAAACATAGAGCAAAACTTTCACGCCATCGCTACCCCCTCACCTAAACCTTTGTAATAAAAATTTAATCTAACTTTCAGAGTGTAATGCAATACAGTTTCGGCCTTGGTCTTTTGCATAATACAGTGCGTTGTCGGCTCCTTTAACAAAGCTTACCTTATCGTCTTGGGAACTAGCCGTTGAGTTAACGCCCATGCTCACTGACAAAAAGCCACTGTAGGTATCCTCATGCACAATTGCTAAAGCTTCAACGGCCTTTTGTATTTGCTCAGCAATAAATAATGCACCTTCCTTATCAGTATCAGGGAGCAATACAACAAACTCTTCACCACCATATCTGGCAACAAAGTCTTCAGGACGATTTACTGTCGATGCAATAGTTTGAGCCACTTCATATAAGCAAGAATCCCCAGCCAAATGTCCGTAACGGTCGTTAAACTGTTTAAAAAAATCAACATCAATAATTATTAACGATATTGCCCCTTCACACTCCTTCGCTTTATCAAATTCATGAGCAAGTTTTTCATCAAATCGACGTCTGTTGGCAATTTTGGTTAATGAGTCCAAAAACGCCATATCCCTTAAAATATCCTCAGCCTCTATTCGCTCGGTTGCATCTTTAAATACGGCTAAAAATTCTTCGCCTATCTTTATGCCCGATACCTCCATAACCACTTGAGTGCCATCACTACGTGCAACTGTGTAGTTATTGGCAGGTATATCGTCATTACTACTTTTCGCTTTTTTCAAAGCTTCAGACCATAAATTTTGAGCTTGCACTCTGTAGTGCGGATCTGGGTAGGCCTTTTTCCACCATGCATGTAGGTTAGGCACATCCTCAACAGTATAACCAAACACATCTACAAACCGTTGGTTTACCCTAAGAATATCACCGGTTTTGCTACACACATTACACACTGGCATATGGAGCACTGAAAATAATTTAGCATAGTGACTTATCTCATGTTTTCGCATTGGGTTTAAGGTACTGCGTGATAAAAAGCTCATCGGCATTTCTTTACTTTCAGCGCTCAATTGTTCATGCATTTGTAAAGCAAAATACCATTCTAGCCACCAGTGTTCTAATTTATCTAAAAGCTTCATTTCGAGGCTAAGCACTTCTGTAGTGTTTTTAATTAAATTAAACAAATCACTGATTTGGTGATGAGATTGCGCTTGCTGAGCATGCTTGAGTTTTATTAGTTCATAAAAAAGATGGTAGGCTGACTTTTTTAATTCTTGCAGGTTTATGATTAAAAGCTTATTTGAGATGAGATTTACTTGGTGTTTGTTTTGTTCTACAAACGATCTAATTTTATTAATTTTGTATGCGTGATTCATATATTCATTCCATTGATTATATTTTACAGCTTATTGAATGGGCTAACCCATCAAACTTTATTATTAATGAGTGTATATATACTCTAATCACTTTTAAAGAACTTATTATTAATTTTTAACATATGGCTCGTATTTTGTTCTTTACGTTAAGCGTAGAATTAGAATCAACTTTTATCAAAAAAATGTTATGTAAGCGCCTTAGGTATCTTAGCTATTTATTATATTAATAAATTACTCACTAATTGTAAGGTTTGCCTTGTTAGTCTCTTTAAGCGCAAACAAAATACATGCTATAATCGCGGCCTTTCCAAGTTAACAGTAATCTGTATAAGCGAAATTATTCATGAGCGAAAATAGTCACATTAAAGTCATCGTTGGCATGTCCGGCGGTGTTGATTCTTCAGTATCTGCATATTTGTTACAACAACAAGGCTACCAAGTAGAAGGCCTGTTTATGAAGAACTGGGAAGAAGACGACAATGACGAGTATTGTGCCGCTGCAGAAGACCTAAAAGATGCGCAAGCCGTGTGTGACAAGTTAGGTATCGAACTTCATACTGTTAACTTTGCAGCTGAATATTGGGATAACGTATTTGAATACTTTTTAGAAGAGTACAAAGCAGGCCGCACGCCTAACCCCGATATTATGTGTAATAAGGAAATCAAATTTAAAGCCTTCTTGGAATTTGCTGCACAAGCACTCGGAGCTGACTTTATTGCGACAGGCCATTATGTGCGTCGTGAGCTTCGGGACGACAAATATGTAATGTGCCGTGGTTTAGATAACAACAAAGACCAGAGTTACTTTTTATACACGTTAAGTCATGAACACATTGCTCAAACGCTTTTCCCTGTAGGCGATATCGCCAAGCCAGAAGTTCGCCGTATTGCTGAAGAGCAAGATTTAATCACACATGATAAAAAAGACAGCACTGGTATTTGTTTTATTGGTGAACGTAAGTTTAAAGACTTTTTACAAAAGTTTTTACCTGCACAACCAGGTGTTATTGAAGACACTGAAGGTAATAACGTTGGCGAGCACGAAGGCTTAATGTACCACACACTTGGCCAACGAAAAGGCTTATTAATTGGCGGTATGAAAGAAGGCTCAGGCGAACCTTGGTACGTTGTAGACAAAGATGTCGAGCGTAACGTACTTATTGTTGGCCAGGGTAAAGACCACCCTCGCCTATATAGTAATGGTTTAAATGCTAACCAACTTCACTGGGTAGACCGTGTAGGTCCAAAAGGAACAACGCGTTGCACAGTTAAAACACGTTACCGTCAAGAAGATATAAAGTGTACTTTGCTTGTTGGTGATGACGGTATGGCCCGTGTGTTATTTGATGAACCTCAAAAAGCGGTTACACCAGGTCAGTCTGCAGTATTTTATGCGCAAGAAGTTTGTTTAGGCGGCGGTATTATTGACTCGGTGATCAAGTAATGAATGAACACCAAGTTATGGCGCTTGCCGCTATGTGCCAAGCCGCTAAACAAGTACAAAAAATAGCGCAATACGGCAGTAATAATGAACACGATTTAGACATATTACTTTCTAGTATTGTACAAACATCGCCAGCATCACCAGAAGATGTATATCAAGGCACTCACAATTTACGAGATGGCTACAAAACGTTGATGGAACAGCTATCAGCGGGCGCTCAGAAAGACGTTGAGATTGTAAAATATGTAGGTGGCTTAATGCAGCTTGAGCGAGCACTTAGCGCAAACGACAAAAGCTTAAACGAATTAGGTAAACGTATTGATGATATTCATCGTCGTTTAGACCATTTTGCTATAACCGATGACACCGTTGTTGCCGGTTTGGCAGATATATACTCGTCGGTGCTAAGCCCCCTTGGGCACCGAATACAGGTTTATGGTAAACCCGAGTTATTAAAACAGCAACTCACTCAAAATAAAATCCGCGCATTACTACTTGCCGGCATCAGAAGTGCAGTATTGTGGCGACAAATGGGCGGTAAACGCCGTCATTTTTTCTTTGCAAAAAGAAAAATAATCGCCATTGCTAAAGCAAAAATTTAATTATCGTTCAAACAAAAATTTAGGAGTTATTATGGAGCTTTCAGCGTTAACGGCTATCTCGCCAGTTGATGGTCGCTACGGCAGCAAAACCACTGAACTACGCAGTATTTTCAGCGAATTTGGATTAATTAAATACCGTGTAATTGTTGAAGTGCGTTGGTTGCAAGCGTTAGCTGCAGCAAGCGACATTAAAGAAGTGCCCGCATTTAGCGACCAAGCAAATGCACTTTTAAACGCTATTGTTGATAACTTCAGTGAAGCCGACGCGCAGCGCGTTAAGGATATTGAACGAACAACTAACCACGACGTCAAAGCCGTTGAATACCTTTTAAAGGAAAAAGTAGCTGATAACGCAGAGCTACATGCTATTAACGAATTTATTCACTTTGCATGTACCTCAGAAGACATTAACAACCTATCACATGGTTTAATGTTAACTGAAGCACGTGACAGCGTATTATTGCCATACTGTGACCAATTACTTAACGCCATCAAAGAAAAAGCAATTGAGTACAAAGCAGTGCCAATGATGACTCGTACGCACGGACAACCTGCTACACCATCAACTATGGGTAAAGAGTTTGCAAACGTATACATGCGTTTAAAGCGTCAACGCGATCAAATTGCGCAAGTAGAAATGCTTGGTAAAGTAAATGGCGCTGTTGGTAACTATAATGCTCACCTTAGCGCTTATCCAGATTACGACTGGCATACTCATGCAGATAAGTTTGTATCGAGCCTAGGGTTAACATTGAACCCGTTTACCACACAAATTGAACCACATGATTACATTGCAGAATTATTTGATGCAATTGCACGTTTTAATACTATTTTGCTTGATTTTGACCGTGATGTTTGGGGTTACATTGCCCTTAACCACTTTAAGCAAAAAACCATTGCTGGCGAAATTGGCTCATCAACTATGCCACACAAAGTTAACCCTATTGATTTTGAAAACTCAGAAGGTAACTTAGGTTTAGCAAATGCAATTTTTGCACACCTTGCACAAAAACTGCCTGTATCTCGCTGGCAGCGTGATCTTACCGATTCGACAGTGCTACGTAACCTTGGTGTGGGTATGGGTTATGCGCTTATTGCATATCAATCAACGCTTAAAGGTGTTAGCAAGCTTGAAGTTAACGAACCACGTTTACTTGAAGAGCTAGACCAAAACTGGGAATTACTCGCTGAGCCTATTCAAACAGTTATGCGTAAATACGGCATTGAAAAGCCATACGAAAAACTTAAAGATTTAACCCGTGGAAAGCGCGTAAATCAAGAAATAATGGCTGACTTCATCGATGGTTTAGATCTTCCTGAAGTTGCTAAAGTAGAAATGAAAAAACTAACACCGGCTAATTACATTGGCCGTGCGGTTGAATTTATTGATGATTTAGTTTAATTATTAATCACCACTATCAAAAAGCGAAAGGGTTATCCTTTCGCTTTTTTTGTATAAAAAGCAAAGCAATTACCGGCAGGCAAACGTATGTATCAATTAAAAATAAACGATTTATCTGAACAAGAATTTTTAACCCACTTTTGGCAAAAAAAACCTCTTTTGATCAAACAAGGGTTTAGTCACTTTGAAGATCCACTTGATGCAAACGAACTTGCTGGCTTAGCAATGGAAGACGCTATTGAATCGCGTATTGTTACAAATCACAATAACGACTGGCAAACCCATCAAGGTCCTTTCGAGGACTTTGATTTACTCACAGAGGAAAATTCAACGTTATTAGTGCAAGCAGTCGACCACTGGCATCCAGAGGCAGCCCAGCTGCTAGAACCGTTCAGATTTATCCCTAACTGGCGCATTGACGATTTAATGATCAGCTTTTCTACCCCTAATGGTGGTGTTGGCCCGCATTTAGATCAATACGATGTTTTCATTATTCAAGGTGAAGGAAAGCGTCATTGGCGAGTTGGCCTACCCGACCCAACTCTTAAGCAATTTGCTCAAAATAAAAAATTATTGCAAGTTGAAGCCTTTGAAGCAGTCATAGACTGCATTTTAGAGCCCGGTGATATTTTATATATTCCACCAGGCTGCCCGCATGAAGGCTACGCGGTTGAAAATGCACTTAATTACTCTGTTGGATTTAGAGCACCAAATCAGCAAGATTTACTATCAAGCTTTGCCGATCATGTTATTGACACTGAAAGCGGACAAAAACGCTACACAGACCACAACTTAGTTACAAGAGCCTCAAAAGGTGAGCTTACAAATAATGAAGCTGAAAAGGTTAAGCATCTTATCGCCTCAATGCTAGAAGATGATGGTCTTTTCAAGCAATGGCTTGGCAAAACTTTAAGCCAACCCAAACATGAAATGGACTTGGCACCAGTAGAACCTGCTTTTTTCCAAGAGCAAATAGCAAACGAATTGGCAGAGCCAGATACTATTTTTGAACGTGTAGGTGGAACACGAGCAATTTATCAGCTGTGTGAAAATGAGCTTTTAGTAAGTATTAATGGTGACAATTTCACTCTTCCTATCGGGGACATAGCAGCAGTAAAATTACTAACGGACGAAACCGAGTTTAATACTAATGAATTAGCTAACGCTCAAAATAGTCTAGTTTTTGTTCAAATGTTTACTATACTTGTTAATGAAGGCATTTGGTTTAACGCAAACCAAGAGTAACAAGTAGGAGGCAATTGTGGGTTATCGTATAAACAAAGTTGAATGGGATCGACAAAAAAATGAGTTACAACAAATAAGGGAGCGTGTATTTGTTTACGAATTACATATCCCTAAACGCGTTGAATTCGATAACCTCGATAAATTAGCTTTGCATGTGCTTGTTACAGACGACAGCTTTTGTCCCGTCGCAACAGCCCGCCTGTGTAATGACGGCTTAATTGGACGCTTAGCTGTATTGCCTGATCACAGAAACCGAGATGTTTACTGCTCGTTACTTAATTATATTTTTGACATAGCAGTAGAACAAGGTATTGAATCAATTAGCGTTAATTGTGTTCTACACGAAGTTGAACGATTTAAACGTAACGGCTTTATAAAACAGGGTAATGTGTTTATGGAGGCAGGTATACCTAGGCAAAGAATGAAATGCCCAGTTAGGTGTGCTGATACAACACCTTTCACACTAGTTCATTAATTAAGTTGTAAGGGTAATCAAAGCTTGATTACCCTTTTTGGATTATTTTGGTTCGTGAGCCCACAGCTTATCGTTATCGTATAACTCGTAAAGGCCATGTGCTCTTTTCACTAATAGTTTAGCAAAGTCTGCCTGTGTTTTATCTCGTGCGCCCGCACTCATTATCTGGTCTGCTTTTAACTGCCATTGCAATGAAAAATAACGCATGGCATCACGCGCATCTGACGCTGCACCCACTTCAGCATGGTCTGTTGGTAATTGCCCTGTAACAACCCAATACGTTTTTCCGTTTTGCGCTTTAAATTTCCACATGGCGCAAATAGGGGCTAAAAAGCGGCTGTCTTGCTCAACTACAGATTTAGGCATAATGCCTTTTTCTGCTAAATACTTTTGTGCTGTTTGAAAACACCCACGTTGCCATGCAACACGTTGTTGCTCAGCTAGTGCTTGCTCTTCAGGTGTTAATTGTTTTTGTTGTTGTTCCATTGTAATGACCTTATTACTTCTTTTTAAACACTGTAAGGTCTTAGTAAATAAGGTGCAAGCATAAAACAGGCTGCTTGCACTTTAAAAACTCTGACTGCTTTGTTTTTATACAAATTGCTATTTTATATTATGGTCAAACGAACCAACATCCCCCGGAAACACAACGGGCGACTCAAAACCATCATGACTAACAGATGAAATACCAAAGTAATAATTGTCTATTACTACATTCTCAAGTGTGAAATCAGCAACATTACAAACGTATTTACTAAACTGCCATTGCGGCTCGCTTGTGTAACGCCAATATATTTTATAACCGGCAATTGTGTCATCATTACTTTTTTGCCACGAAAACGAAGTACTAGCCTTTACTGCGCCAGTAATTTTAACGTCTTTAGGAGGGGCTGGAGCCCAAGCCATAGATGCCATAGTTACCGCATTGAGTGACGTTAGTTTAGCTGCATAATCAAAATCAACCCCGTCAATCGTATCGCCATATGTAATGCCATTTTCTGTTCGTAGGTCTTGGTGTTGACGATCATAATGCTCGTTTGTTTCCATTATGCGCACTGCTGCAAACCCAGCATCGTTAAATGGACGATGGTGCCCGCCTCGTGCAAACCTGTCTAGCCTGTAAACAAGCATTGTATCAAGGTTGGGGATGTACCTATCAGCAACAGTATCAATATAACGGGCTAAATTTCTACTTGCAGAATCAACCTCACCACCCGTAAATCGACGGGTACGAACCTGTGCTTTTGTTTCAACAACACGTGTGCCCTCTGAAAAAATACGTGCGGTTGTGTTATCAGTCACTCCATTTATACCGGTAATATTGCCAATCATGTCATTATTTAAAACACCATGTACTTGCCAGTTATTCTTTTGAGCGTGCGCGGTTAAAATTTTACCACCAAATAACCCCTGCTCTTCCCCTGATAACGCAGCGTAAACCACAGAGCCATTAAATTTATATTTACTCAGTACGCGTGCCGCTTCAATAACACCAGCAACACCCGATGCATTATCATTAGCGCCAGGAGAGTCACTAGTAAAATCCATTACATCGCTTACACGTGAGTCTATATCACCCGACATCATCACCATTCTATTTGGTTCAGTACTGCCGCGCTGAATAGCAACAATATTTACCACCTCAACAGGATCAGGTATGCGTTTTTCGCCTGAAATAGTGTCTGATACCTCAATAATCTCTAGGCAACCACCACATTGTGCGGATATTTTTTCAAACTCAGCTTTAATCCAACGTCGAGCAGCACCAATACCTCGAGTGTCAGATTTAGTCTCTGAAAGTGTATGACGTGTACCAAAGTCCACCAGCGTTTGAATATCGCTGCCAATTCGCTCTGCTGACACACTTGCCGCAATATCATGCAGATTTTGTTGATCTTTCTATTGCATATCAGCCGCAATAACGCCACTTGATGCTGAGCAAGCAAACGCAAGCATGCTTAGCTTTAATAATTTAATTGATGGTTTAAGCATTTATGTAGCTCCTTATTTTTATTGGTTTACAATTACCTATGTATTTGTATATCGCAATTAATTTGAGGTAGATACGAAAATAAGCACGCTAAAGCGCAGAAAAGAATAGTACTAATTCGAGTTCAATATAAAAATAGTTACCAAAGTTATGAAGTAAGGTAGCAGACCAAATATCCAAAGTTTTAACCCAAGCGTGTAATGCCTAAGCACTGTTGTATTCAACCTTGCACGAACTCTGCTTTTATAATCCACAGCGTTACCCAACGCTAAATGCATACCCCCTAAAATTAACGCTAAATAAAGTGTACTGAACACGATTAAATTATTTCTAACGGAATCAGTAAGTAATTTTACATAATCAAAACAAAAGAAAAGAGCAAATAAACCAATATAAATAGATAGCACCATACCGATTAGGACACTCGCCTTGTGCCCCGTGTGCGTATTATTTGGGTCAACTTTTTTCAACCATTGAGCACACACAAAATGTACAGCGCAAATAAACGATCTCATTTTCTACCCTTGAATTAATGAGTAAGTTGGATATTGTTATAACCTATAAAACGGTCATGTAACCCCACACTTAGTAACACCCCAGCAGAAAACATAAATAAAAGTATAAACACTACACAATTAACGGCTGTACTTGTTTGCACGCTAGTAGAAAAAAGATGTAAACATAAAGCCAAAACAACAGTGAATATTGCAAACTTGTTGAATACAAAATAGCTGGGTATTTCAAATGCCCACAACGACGTTTCATTTATAAATTGCCTGTAACCATAAAATACAAAGGCAATAGCACCAACCAAAGCAACGGTGAAAGTAATTAGCGTGATCTCTAATGCCATATTTTTATAAATAAGCAAATAACCGAGTCGAATTGAGTAAATAAAAATAGCGAGCCAAATTAACAGCACAGGGCCTAAAATTAATCCCATTTTTCTCTCCTTGAAAATCTTAAATGATTTAATTTAAACCAAAATACTACACGGTAAAGCAAATCAATAAACTTATAACCAAATAACTTAAGTAAACTTTTTATTTTCGTGCCAAACTAAGAAACTTAGACTCTGGATAATAGAGCGATCCAAGCACCTATTGCCGGTAAATTCGCCTTGTTTTTATTAAAAGTCCCAGACTAGTAAAATTTAATTATCATCATGATTTAACACGTTAGTAAATCACTTAATCAGAGTTCCGTTTAAGCAGTCAATTTAAAAAGTAAGAGTATGCGCCAGTTAAAAAATGAAACGTTAAAATGTAACCTTGTACAATTTAAGCAAACCACGCTAGGTCCTATCTATGTTTATGAAAACGCGCAATACCGATGGTTAACACTTGACGAAAAATGTGAACAAGATGCTGTTATTCAGGGCGTAATGAGTAAAAGCAACGCAGAGCAAGTTTTGGTACCTGTAAATCAAAGCATGCTGCTGTTTTTATTAAAACCGGTAACCAATCTTAAAATGCTAAATTTAGGGTTGGGAACCGCGGGCGTAGAGCGAGTTATCTATTATCTATTCAATAAAACAAAATTTTTAAATACTCTACACACCTTTAACACCGTTGAAATTACCCCTGATGTGGTTGAAATTGCACAAACACATTTTTATTTGCCAAAACCACACTCTGTATTTTTACAGTCAGCAGAGCAATTTATTCAGCAATGTAAAATTAAATACGATGTGATCACCATCGACATATTCAGTGGAGAGTACCACCAGCCATTTTTAAACAGCGCTCTTTTTTGGCAAAACGTGACGCGCTGTTGCAATTCAAGCAGTCAAATAACACTCAACTTAAACCCTAAAACAGGTCAAGAGTTACAGCTGTTGTTGGCCTTGTTAAGAAAGTACTTTAAAGCAATCGCACTTGTTGAATTTAATGAGTATAAAAACATTGTTATTGTTTTGAGCCCTAGCTCACTAAAACACATTAGCGTCGACAATATTCAAGATTCTGACGTTTTTAAACATCTTGCTCCCAATTTATATCAAGATATTAATCATATTTACCACATTGAATCTTTTTAATTAGCGACCGGGTTCATGCTTTTTATAGCAAGGCAAACTGGTTTCTAACTGTTCCCAATTCGCTTTTGATGTAACAAAATTATGAGATATAGGTTTTTCTGCAATATCTGAATCCAGTAAACCTAATCGAATACGAAAACGGCTTTTATCACTGGTATTTTCGCTATAAATAGGCGAACCACAACAGGCACAAAAATACCGTGTTCTACCGGGTTTAAACGCGTATCCACTTAATGAGCCTTGCCCTTGAGTGATTAAAAACTCATCATCGTTTACAAATCCATTTGTAGCAAACGCTGTTCCGCTATTTTTTCTACACAAAGAACAGTGACAGTGAATAATACTGGTAATATTGCCTGTAATTTTCACATTTACTTTTCCACACAAACAAGAGCCTAAATACATAACACTTCCTTATTAATTTCGAAAATAAGCACAGGCGTATGTTAACTATAAAGTTATTTGATATGAATAAGTTTTAGTTATTTACTGAGCGCGACTACAAAATTTATATAGCTTTTGCTTAAACTTAAGCGCGTTAAATTATTTTGGTTTACAATAAATCAGTTATTGGTTATAAATAAACTGCAATTTGGTAATGTACAATTTAAGTTATTCAACAATAAGTTATTACCAATAACAATTTATTCCTGTTTATGCTATCAATAACAATTAAATAAAGAGTAAACAATGCGCTATAAAAACGTTCTTCTGCCAATGTGGTTAATCACGTTAGTAGCATGCAGCCAAAATCACCAACACCCTTCCACAAATCAATGGCTGTTAATCGATAATTTTGAAACGCAAACGCTAACATGGCAAAAAGCTGATACAGACAATCAAACCAATCCATACATAGCCAACCCACAAGTGACAAAAATTTCACGAGAGGCTGAATCCTCAAATCATTACTTATTAAAAAAACCAGCCGCCGAAGGCATTATTGGTAATCGAAAAGCACTCAGTTTTACTAAGCTACCAAAAGTAGTTGAAGTGGGAGAAACCTATACATTTTTTACGCGCATAAATGTAGAAGCGTTTCCTAACAATCACGCTTTTGGCTTAAGTAACTTACAACCCAATGAAATTAAAAAGCATGGTTACAATGCGTTTGAACCTACCTTACGTGTAACAGACAAAGCTGAGTCGAATGGATTTAAAAACGATGGCGCTTTAATGGTCAAAACAGATAAAGGTTACAGCAACATTCAAAACTACAACGCCGCCCAATCAGCAAAGCCCCTTAACACAAATCAATGGTACAGCATCTGGTATGTAGTGAATAACGCGCCTACAAAAATGCAAGGCCAACAATACAATGTGTATGTTCAAGGCGGTGAGTTTACAACGCAAACACTCGTGTATAAAAATGCAAAATTTAGAATGAAACGTGAACAACCACTTATTTACTTTTTGGCAAACGCAAATACTGGTCCGGCTAAAAAGCCCTATGGTAACGGCGGTTTAAAATACGACGACTTATATATGAGCCGAGGCATTAACCTTTCAAACCCTGTTAGATAAAAAGCCTGTATAAGTAATAACTAACCTGAATTTTAGATATAGAATCTCTCAACTAAAGCTCATGTTAGTTAATACAAAACTGCATTTAAAAATACTTAAATGGTATGATACTTCACATTATTTGCTATTTAAGTTTTTAAAATGTATCGACTCTTTGAAAGAATGACCAACGCATTTCCTGAGGAAAAACCCACTCAGCCGCCTTCTACTTTATTTGCGTTTTGCCGACATTACACTAAGGGCATGGAACTCTCGTTAGTGCTTATGTCGATAAGTGCTGCGCTGTTAGCAATTTTAGAAGTATCGTTATTTAGTTATATGGGCCAATTGGTTGATTGGCTAAGTACCCATACACCACAAACCCTATTTGTAGAGCAAAAAACTGAGCTAATAAAAATGGCTGTTATGCTGTTAGTCGTTTTGCCTATTGTGGTGTTTTTTCATGCCGCTATTTTGCATCAAGCCTTATTAGGTAATTACCCTATGTCGATTCGCTGGTCAGCGCATCGGTATTTACTACGCCAAAGTGTAAGCTTTTATCAAAATGAATTTGCAGGGCGTATTGCTACCAAAGTAATGCAAACGTCTTTAGCCGTTCGCGAGGCGGTAATGAAGCTACTTGATGTACTTATGTACATAGTGGTTTATTTTGGCGCTATGGTGTTTTTAGTGGCTGAAGCTGATTGGCGCTTGATGATCCCTTTGCTTGTATGGCTTGCCTTGTATGCTTCAATACAGGTTTACTTTGTGCCTAAACTTAAAAAAATTGCCAGCTCACAAGCCGATGCGCGATCAGAAATGACGGGCCGAATTGTTGATAGCTACACTAACATTTCAACTATTAAACTTTTTTCGTACACCCAACGCGAAGAGCAGTACGCCAAGCAAAGCATGGATGTATTTTTACAACCCGTATATAAACAAATGCGCTTAGTAACCAGCCTTAACTTTGCTATTAATACGCTTAACTATTTGTTGGTATTTAGTGTTGCCGCATTATCGCTTTATTTATGGTCAATGAGTGCAATTAGCGCTGGCGCTATAGCCGTTGCAGTTAGTTTATCTCTTAGGTTAAACGGTATGGCGCAGTGGATCATGTGGGAAATAAGCAGCCTGTTTGAAAATATTGGCACCGCCACCGATGGTATGAAAACATTATCAAACCCAATAAAAGTAGACGATAAACCAAACGCAAACACCCTTGAAGTAACCCAAGGCAGTATTGAGTTTAAAGATATACATTTTAATTATGGCAAAGCCGCCAACGAAACTAACCGTGGCCCGGTAATGAATGGGTTAAATATTAATATTAAACCCGGTGAAAAAATAGGTTTAGTTGGCCGCTCTGGCGCGGGTAAATCAACGCTTGTTAACCTACTGCTGCGCTTTTACGATACCGACTCTGGGACAATTAAGATTGACGGGCAAAATATTACTGACGTAAGCCAAGAAAGTCTTCGCCGCTATATTGCTATGGTAACGCAAGACACTTCCCTGCTTCACCGCTCTGTTAAAGATAATATTTTATACGGTCGCCCCGATGCAACCGAAGCTGAAATGTTAAATGCAGCAAAACAGGCTAAAGCGCTCGATTTTATTAGCGATTTAGAAGACTCAAAAGGTAATAAAGGGTTTGATGCACAGGTTGGCGAACGTGGTGTAACTTTATCGGGCGGTCAACGCCAACGTATTGCCATTGCACGAGTGTTACTTAAAAATGCCCCTATTCTTATCTTAGACGAAGCGACCAGTGCACTTGATTCAGAAGTTGAAGCGGCTATTCAAGCAAGCCTTGATGATTTAATGACAGGAAAAACGGTTATCGCTATAGCACATAGGCTGTCTACCATTGCACAAATGGATAGACTCATCGTGTTGGATAATGGTGGCGTCGTTGAGCAAGGCTCACACGATGAACTCATTGCACAAGGGGGCATATATGCAGGCCTTTGGGCTCATCAAACAGGTGGATTTATTGGGGTAGAATAACACTTAATACAAAAAACCGACGTAGTAGTACTAACACTAAAACGTCGGTTTTTTATTTACTAAGCTACTAAACGAAAACCTATTAGTACCAACATTACAATGTTGGCAATAAAGCTAATTAAAAAGAAATACGTGCGCGGGCTTGGGTTTTTCTCTGTTGCAATCACATAGTATAAAATCATGTGAATTAAACGGGCAACTACATACACCCACACACACATTGCAAAAATTGCGCTTTGGTAATTAATTACAAATGCAAATAACACCGTGCCTATAAATAATGCGCTATTTTCTAATGTATTTTGAAACGTACGGTGCGCTCTAAATATAAAGCTATCGTGCGATAAATCGTCGCTAATTTTACCCGGCACTGCACCGGGCTCCTTGGCCTTGCTAAAGGTCGCAACACCCCACTGCACCACCAGCATAATTAAGTAAAAATAAAATCCCAAATAAGCAGATAAAGACACGTCATTCATTGTTAAATCCTTTATTTTAAAACTAAGTAATTAAAGCTGTATTACTTGTGCAAATTAAATACCAAATAAAAATTCTATCTATTCAGTAGCTTGCAATATGTTGGAAATTACTTTTGTAATAACTACATATTACCAAGTGCCATTTTACAACGGGCTTTTTAAGTTCTGAGGTTTAAAGTAATACACACAACGCCATGGTCAGTGGTTAAGTCGTCTCGCTCATATTCGGGGTTAATTAAATGCCTGTCGTACGTATTATGGTTACTTACTTCAAAAAAACTATCATCGTAGCTTGGGTCAAACTCGCACGACAGTAAAATATAATCAAGCACTGAGCTGCTTGTACCAAAGTAGTGAGTTGCTTTACGTGTTAGTGGCGCTGTTTGAGCGGTGTTTTCATCATCACTGTTACTTGCTTGCTGAGCATTATCAGCGGTAATTACTAGTTTTTCAAATAATGCCCACGAATCATACAAACAATACTTAGCAAGGTAGGCCTTGGCATCCATTGCGGGCGCAAACCTTAATGTATTGGTTAGCAAGTGGTTAAGTACACCATCAGAAAGGTCGTTGTTAAAATCGCCCATTAATACCATGGGGTTTTGAGTCGCTTCTCGTCGGGTGATCATTTGTATCATAAGTAAAGTCGCTTCGCTGCCGCGTTGAATTGTTGAGCCCCAACTCCCTGCTACATTCGCTTTTAAAATATCGACAATGTTTTGCTCGGCTGTTACCGCTTTATTGTGTTCGTCTACCTCAAGCATGCCCCGCTTAGATTTAAAGTGCACTACATAGCAATCTGTATCCCCTAAGTGAGGTAACGTAACTGTGGCCCTGAGTACCTTACGACTAAATGAAAACGCCTGTGTTAAACCAAGTGAGCATGCTAGTCCCTCATCATGCTCTACCGCTATTACATCAGCAATCGGGTATTTAGAGGCAATACCAACAACAGGGTGCTTAAAAATAAAATCATCTTTAACATGGGGTTTATCAACTACAGCAAAGTGGTTATAACCTTGGTTTAGCATTAATTCTTTAAGTGACTCAATACTAAATATTTCCTGAAAACCAATTACATCGGGCTGCTGCTCGTTTATGTATTCGGTGATCCAGCGCTGTTTTCTTGCCCATTGCTCAGCGGTGTATATACGTTCAAATTCGTAATAGGCGTTAGGTGGTTCAAGGTAGTTAAACAAATTAAAGGTGGCTATTTTAAGCTCGGTATTATTAATTACAGGCTCTGTGGGCAAGTTGACTGGGTCGTCGTTTATTTTATTTGGGTTATTGATAACTAAACACCTACATTTGATCCTGAAATAATTATAACGCAGGAAGGCCGTATGTATAAGTCGTGAATTATTCTCATCTATAAATTTACTCCGTTTTTTTACGTTATACTCTTTGCCTAATTTATTAAATGTATTAGGTTTTATGAACTATTCACACTTTGGCAGCAAATTTACTCAACCCAATGGCATTACACAGCTAATGGAAGATCTTGGTAATGCTAAAAACAGTAATAACCCTAATTTAGTGATGCTTGGCGGAGGCAACCCCGCCTCTGTGCCACCAGTAAACACAGCGTTCATTAACGAGCTAAATCATTTAGTAAAAAATAATAAAATAGCGCAAATAATGGGCCTTTACGATGGCCCAACGGGTAACGATGAGTTTAGAGCAGCCCTTGCCAATCAGTTAACACAAGAATATGCGTGGAATTTAACAGCGAGCAATATTGCATTAGGAAATGGTAGCCAAGCTAACTTTTTTATTCTATTTAACCTATTTGCAGGCAAAATGGCTGATGGCAGCCATAAAAAAGTACTTTTTCCACTTGCGCCAGAATACGTAGGCTATGCCGACCAAGGTTTAACTGACGATATGTTTGTGGCCATTAAACCCGAAATAGAAATACTAAATACACCAAACGGCTCTAAACAGTTTAAATATGTAATTGATTTTGATGCGGTTAAGGCTGTACTTGCCAACGACAACAGCATAAGCGCATTATGTGTGTCGCGCCCTACCAACCCAACGGGTAACGTAATTACCGACGATGAAGTTCATCAACTAGACTTACTCGCAAAGCAATACAATATCCCCCTTATCATTGATAACGCCTATGGCGACCCATTCCCTGGCTGTATTTATACCGATGCAAACCTAACCTGGAACTCAAACATTATATTATGTATGTCACTTTCAAAACTGGGCTTGCCAGGCCTGCGCACCGGTATAGTGGTTGCCAATAACGAGATTATTAAAGCAATTAGCCGCGTTAATGGCGCTATGGTGTTATCACCTAATAGTTTTGGGCCAAGCTTAGTCACCCGCTTAATCAAAGACAATAAACTACTGCCTCTGTGTAAAAATACCATTTTGCCTTTTTATAAAAATAAAGCACAGGTCGCTGTTAGCCTATTTGATGAAATATTTGCTGACTTACCGGTTTATTTACATAAGGTAGAAGGCGCATTTTTTATGTGGCTATGGTTTAAAGATTTAAAAATAACTAGCGAACAGCTTTACCAAAAACTTAAAAAACAAGATGTGTATATAATTCCTGGCCACAACTTTTTTATAGGTATTGAAGATAGCTGGGAGCACAAACATCAATGCGTGCGTATTAATTACGCCACCGATGAAGCAACGCTCAAAAAAGGCCTAGAAGCAATTAAAATACTCATAATGTAAATACACATACAGTGTCATTATGAGTTTAATTGATGCCCTCATACTCGTTTAAAGTTTATGCAAACGCGTTCTATCCCCTTTAAATTTATATATAAATTGGTATCCTACTCGACCTTTTTTAGCATATGCTTACATAAAAGCACCCGTAAATAAGCGTCTTTAGCTGCACCGCACTTATTTTAAGTGGCGGCAATACACAACAGGCTTCGCGTATAATTATTGGTTTTAAACGTTAGGTGTAACTTTAAATAGCAACATGCAATAACACTATTAAGGTAAATTATGCGATTAGGTCCAGGATTACTCGTCACTGCTGCCTTTATTGGGCCAGGTACAATCACCACAGCCAGTGTGGCAGGCGCAAACTTTGGTTTTGCGCTTATTTGGACATTACTATTTTCTGTTATTGCCACTATATTACTGCAATCAATGGCAGCACGCCTTGGCGTTGCAACAGGCCAAGACTTAGCGCAAGCACTTAGGGCAAATATTCAAAGCCCGCTATTTAAATCGTTAGCCATATTTTTGGTGATCAGTGCCATAGGTGTTGGTAGTGCAGCATACGAAGCGGGTAATTTAAGTGGCGCGAGTATGGGATTAATTGGCATATTTCCAAATGTTAATCCGCAAATATGGACCCCTCTAATTGCTTTTTTAAGTGCCGGGTTACTTTATAGCGGCAAACATAAAGTGGTAGAAAACGCACTTATAGTATTAGTAATTTTAATGAGCTTGGTGTTTATATCGACATTGATCATGGCTTCACCATCACTGGCTGATATATTGTCAGGCTTTACGCCAAGCTTGCCCGAAGGCTCAATAACAACTGTTTTAGCGTTGGTTGGTACAACCATAGTGCCGTACAACCTGTTTTTGCACTCTGGCGTTTTAGCAGCTAAGTACGACAGCAAAAGTGACTTACAAAAAGTAATTAAGCAAACCAATGTTGATACTGGCTTATCAATTACTTTGGGCGGTGTAATCACATTAGCTATTTTATCTACCGCGTCGGTCGCTTTTTATGGAACAAACGCAGGGCAAATTAGCGCAGCAAACATGGCAGTACAACTAGAGCCCTTGCTCGGTGATGCAGCCCATTACTTTTTTGCTATAGGGTTGTTTGCCGCAGGGTTAACTAGCGCAATAACCGCGCCGCTTGCTGGGGCTTATGCCGTATGTGGTATGTTAGGTTGGTCAAACGATATGGCTAGTACTCGCTTTAAAAGCGTTGCTATTATCATCTTATTATTTGGTGCTGCGGTAGCGTCTCTTGGGTTAGACCCTGTCGCGGTTATAATATTTGCCCAAGCGGCTAATGGTTTATTACTTCCTGTTATCACTATTTACTTAGTGTGGTTAGTAAATCAAAAATCGGTCATGGGAAAATTTACCAACTCGTTTATTTTAAACCTAGTTACTCTACCTGTGTTAATGCTTATTTTTGGCTTAAGTAGTTACAAACTCATTGGTTTAATTTTTTAATAAAGTATAAAAAGGGTTTTAAAAAGCCGTGGTTTTCATTAAACAGCGGCTTTAGCTAAGGAACTAGCCTTAAAAAACACTTAGTTTAACTTTGTGTTTTCAACTACTTTAATTAGTTTTGCAAACGCGTAACCGCCAATAGCGCCTGCAACCAACTGTAAATAAAAACCCCACCCTCTTGCGCCAGCAATAATGGTTATATTCATAATAGACTCAATCGCAATGAGCGCCGTCGCAAAAGCGGCTATACCCGCTATAACAAACAGCCCAGTACTATGTGCTTTTAATTTTTTATTAATAAACCAAGTCACTAAAAAAGCAATAGTGAGTGCAACGGCAATAATAGCGCCATACGTAGGAAGTAAACCTAACCAATCGTCGAGTGTTAAATTAACACGGTCAGCAAACTCTACCACTACACCTACATTAACTAATTGATTGACAACGTATTGGCTATGAAACAAGCTAGCAAGCGTAAACGTTAGTAACCAAGCAACTAAAAATGAAGGGAGTATGCGTGTTAAAAACAACATGGTTATCTCAATTTAAACTAAATAATTTTTTATACAGTAGCAAAGGCTTGCGCGGTAAACAATGCATCTCGCTTTTTATACTATTCGCACTCTTCTCATTTAACGTCAATGCAAACAATGCATTACCTAAAAAACAATATACAATCCAAACACTCGCTACACAGCTAAACTCGCCTTGGAGTATGGTGCAACTGCCCGATGGTACATGGTTAATAACCGAACGCGACGGCCACGTAGTGGTTATTAAAAATAACGAGCAAAGTAGAATAAAATTACCACTTGAAGGTTTATACGTTGCAGGTCAAGGTGGTTTACTTGATATAGTACTCACGCCTAATTTTGCTAAGTCCAAAGAAGTTTTTTTTACCTACGCCCAAGGCGATCTTGATGCAAACAGGCTCGTAATAGCTAAAGCTACCTTCAACGGTACACGTTTTACAACGCCAACAATCATTTACAACGTAGCCACAGATAAAGACACACCACAACATTACTCTGGTCGCGCCCTTATTCTCCCTGATAACACTTTACTGTTTTCAAGTGGCGATGGTTTTGACTACCGAGAGCAAGCACAAGTAGTAACCAGCCAGCTTGGCAAAACACTGCGCATTACAGCAAATGGCAAAACACCCAAAAATAACCCTTTTATTGACCACAAAAACTCAACAGCTCATGCGGTGTATTCATATGGGCACCGTAACCTTCAAGGTTTAGTGTACGACTATGACACGCAACAAATTGTAAGCCACGAACATGGCCCCGCAGGTGGCGACGAGCTAAACTATTTAACGGCTGGAAATAATTACGGTTGGCCAGTCATTACAAACGGTGACGATTACTCGCAAGCGCGCATATCTCCATTTAGAGACTACCCGGGCATGCAAAAACCAAGCGTAGATTGGACGCCATCAATCGCCCCATCGGGTATGGCGTATTATGGCTCTAAACACGCCGCATTCCCTTCGCTTCAAAAACATGTGCTCATTACCACGCTTGTAGATAAAAAACTCTACAGCGTTAATTTAGCGAATGGTAAATTCACCCAGTCGCATGTATTTCCAGAAGCAACAGGACGATTAAGAGATGTATTTGTAACTTCGCAAGGTAATGTAGCCATATTAACCGATGGGAAAAATGCTGAGCTGATGTTGTTTAAAGCCAATTAATTTATAGAGAAATGTTAGAGGCGCTTCGCTTTAGAATTAAGGAGTGCCTTTAAGTAAGCCGCTGTTATCAATCAAAATCAGACAATGGCTCTCTAATTGTCAGTGTATTAGTACCAAAATCTAATATGGCTTGGTATTTTCTAAAAAATGGCGAGCCTAATAATCCATGTATTGAATTGCCACCACCAGCGGCCTGAACATGGTCTAGGTCTAGTGATACAAACTGTGTACTTTCATACAACTGCCCTGCCAATTCAAATTTTACAACGTCTATTAATCCCATTTCGTGTTCGGCTGTACCTAAACCTGCGGCATTTTCTTCGCTTAGTGCCTCTTGTATTCCAAGCTTTTTAATACATGCTCTATCTAAAACAGATGCACCCGCCGCTGTATCTAAAATTAAATTTACTTTATGCCCGTTTATTTCAGCTTGTATAATTTGATGCCCTGTTTCTGTTACTTCAAATTTTATGCTTGTGGTTTTAGCTAGTCCCATGAATGTTCCTTATTTAGGTTAATTTACAAACACTCTACTACAGTTGCCTTCTAAAACAACCTTAAAAATATGCAAGCAAGTGACTTTTCACTTACATCCCTTTTGTATTTCAAATATGGCAGTAATTTCTCAAACTAAAGATACAAAAACTAATTATATTAAAGAAAATTAATGCACAAAGAGAGTCAGAGGCGCTTCGCTTTTAGCGGGATAACAGCCAGATAATTTCCGCTTCTAATGTTTATAAGCAAGAATTACCTATTTATATTTTCGGAATCAGATCACTGTTATAAATGAGAATTTAACCACTGTTTCGCCAAATTTAAATGACAGAGATGGTGCATAGTGACAAAAGTAGCCAATACGGTAAAACAGGGTAATACCCCATTTCTAATGGAGGCGAACTGTAGAATTTCCGTTATTTGACTTTTCAAGCATTTGTTGTACTCAGAACCCTTTGCCACTTTTATGTCACTGCCTCTTGAAAAGCCTCAAAATTTAGACGCTCGTTAATATATATTTTCTTTCAACGACGATTTTCAACTTCAAGCTCTTTTATGCGTGTCATTAAAGGCGCATTCATACCGCCGTATTTAGCGCGCCATTTATTAAATTTTGCTCTTCACTAAAAAGTACTTAACTAAAGCCAATTTTATAAAAAATTTTACAACTTGAAAACATGGAGTTAACGTATGATTATTGTTTGACCTGATAATCTCGTAAAAACGTTGTATTGTGAGTTACAAAATGTGTTGTGCGAGCTAGAAGTCGTATCAGTACGTCAACTTAGGGTTTACACCTACTTGATATTCACCTTAATTGTCAATAACAACACCGCCATTTGGCGAAGGCTTCAGTTCTTTTTTTTGCATAGCGGGAATTAAAATCCCGCCTGCCGCCGACGCTTCTACTGTCGATTTCGGTTCTAAATTCCCCGGGTTGTTTAAATACTCAACGAGTGAAGGTCTGACTATAGCGCCTTGTCGCATTGTTTCAAGATTACCTTCGATAACCGTTGCATACGATACTTTACTTGTAACTTTGTCAATTAGCACTTTGCCAGCATAAATTTCTTCTCGCCCTAGTGACTCTTTTGTATAAGGATCAATAAGCTTTTTCCCTAAGTCAAAAACATCATAAAGCTCTCCAACCTTCACGCTTGTTCCTCCTTGGTTAAGCGTGATGGAGCCGTTTTGATTAGAGACTATCCTCATCGGATAGATAGCACTGGCAATCCCTCTAGATATCATTTGCGCGGTAATTGGGTCTAATATATTTTCGTTGATTGCCACAGAATCTTGCCATTTTATTTGTCTTGTAGCGAGGTTTATGACTTTATAGTCTATTTTAGACACTACGTTTTCGACATATGACGTTTCGCCGGTGAAAGCGTTTTCTGACTGATGAGAATTGTCTTGAAACGATGCAGTCCCAACAACAAGATAATCTAAGCCTAACACTTGTCCAAGTCGCATTTTTTCTTTCAGTGGCGAATCGCTGCTAAGTAGAAGGCGCTTTTCTGCTTCGTAATCGCTATTGTGTTGACGGTCTAAAATTGCGAATCGGCGTGTCTGTACTAACGCACTTTGCAGGTTGTTTGAAAACGCATAGCCATCACTGCCAGCGAATGGTGCAACCACAAGCTTGCGCCGTTTGTTTACATTCAGACCGGGGCTCTTGTAAACAGGCACAACGACATTTAGCAAGACTTCACATTCTTCATCGCACAACGAATCTATAACTTCATAGCTAGTGATCTGACCCTTTGTCTTCATGGCGGTAATATTCGACATCGCAACACTAGAGTTGGACTTTCCATTTGTCCTAATTTGATTTGCTATTCGTATGGTTTCACTATTGATACTAGTGCCATTCACTTGCGCAACGGCTTGAATCAAGCCAGCCTCAATAGCCAAGTCCTTCGTAGCGCCAACGGCAGAAACTTCAACTATTCGCTCGTCTGCCAATGCTGTTGTTGATACCCCAAGCAGTAAGAAAATTAATGGTTTAAAAATCTTCATCATCAACCTCTATACTTTCGCCAGATTTTGCTTTGAAATTGACTTTGCCCGCGGCGGATTTCTTTTTTAAACCCTTGTTCGCTTTAAATGCTCTTGTCGCTTGTTCAGCAAGTGGGTGCCATATAAGTACAACACCATTCACTTCACGGTTCGTCACAGGGTGTTTTGCGCTCCATCTTGTTGCTTCTTGAACGCCGGTCAATCCTTTCACACTCGACGCCATTCTGGAGCTTTGTGACGTTTCCTTGATAATTTTGGCTACGGTTTCCTCTTGCGTTTCAGTAGTGTTGCCGTCAGTTAATGAGGCTGTCGCGGTTCTGGATTTATCACTTGTTGTTGAACTTGAAGCGTTAACTTCACCAACTAAATTATACGCTTCTGCTATGTGTGCCCATGCATTAAGCTCTGCGTCTAGGTAGCTAAACTCTCGATTATCTGCACATTCTTCATAATCAGAAACATTACAATCGTTTCCTGACATTCCATAAGAAAGAATAACGGGATAACCATTTTCATCCCAATGAAGTTTCGTTCCGATTTGATACATAAAATTAGAGCGATATTTTTCTAAATAGTCCTGAACAGACATACTGGCTTTTTCTGGACTAGGTTCGATATTGCCTTTACTCTTGCGAAGAGAGGCCAAGAAATTTTTCTTTTTGTTTGAAGTCGCAACGATCACCGACACAGCAGTATTTCCATTTTCGTCAGTTTTCTCGAAGGACTTCATTATTTGAGACCCCGTAATATCACCTCTTGATGAGCTTGAAACGGACTGGGTTATCGCCTTCTGCATCATGACTTTTCTTTTATTAGGAGGAGCTGCGTTATATTCGCTAGGGTTAACACCAAGCTCTTCTAACTGTGAGTCGACTGTGGCATCGGCTAAAGCGACTACTTTATTTAAAAGCGCTTCAAACCGACTTTGACTTTGAATTTCCTCTTGAGTGAACTCTGGAAGTTTGTTCGTCTTAAATGACTTTCTTACCGTTTCTGAAGCAACACTCGTATATAGCTGTTTAAGTAATTTTTCTCTCGCTTTTTGTTGAGCTTCTGTATACGCCAATACACGGGCATCTGCCCAACCAGCTTCCGTAGGTTTGAGCCTAATGAGTGCAGTACCAGAGTGAATAAAAACTTGTTTCCCTTGTGAAGTAAATTTGCGCCTCTTCTCAGTTATATATTCTCGCGCTTTTTCTTCAACGTATGCATAGGCATCTTCTGGTTGTTCATTATGCGCTTCGACTGTCGCCTCAGCGCTTGAAGCTGGTTGCTGTGCTTGTTTATCTTCTATAATTAGGTCGACCTCTTCTGATACCTGTTCCTGTGCAACAGCACTAATTGAGGAAAGGAGAAAAAATAGGCTTGTTAGTCGTATTAATGAACTTTTCATATATTTTCCTTGTTCTTTTGCACTATCATAAAATGGAATAAGTTAGGTGTGCACATCTCGCAAAAGAAGAATTGAATAAAATAACTGTTTAGATTGATATAGCTGAATTTGCGTTAACACATAAAAGCATAATAAAGGCTGCAAGCTTAATTATTAAAGGCTTTCTGACTTCTGATTAATTGATAAAAAAGTCTTCCTCAATTATTAAACTTGCAGATTTTTTACCACGTCACTGAATCATTACTCCCGGTTTTTGCAATTGGGTATTCACCTTCCCAATACGCAAGTCCAGTCTCCAGTTGTGTAAGAGTGAGTTGAAAATAATATTCGACGAGTTGCTCTGAGCGATTAACCCTATTTGTTCGTTGTATTATTTTACCGCTCAAACTAAAATCGGGCGAAATTACTGTACCATTTTTCTTTACTGTGTTTTTATTAATTAATGCGGAATCGTTCAGCTCTCGTACCTTCGTGCTACTAGTATCTTCAGGGCCTGAGCCAGTAAAATTAACGGCTGTTGTCGTAAGGAACTTACCACTTTGCAATAAACCTACACGAATCTTCTTAACTAATTGATCAGTATCGATGCGCTGGGAGGTGTCGTTGATAATGTTATATATAGATAAAATATATCGGCCTCCTTTATCAGCCTCAGGATGCACAAGCAAAGGGCTTGCGATGATATCGTTTAATGCTTGATTAGCGGCTTGGTCAAAATCTCTTTGAGAAAGCCCAAGCACTGCGATACTTTCATTTCCACTGTCAACATATTTAGTGGTAGATTGACAGCCACTAACCAAAATAACGGCTGGCAGAACGGTTGCTAATATTATCTTCTTCACTGTGATACTTCCTTACAAGTGTTAAATAGAGATTACTTCTACAGAGGGTGCCAGAGTCGAGTTTATGGCTTTTACATAAATGATATTTTTCTTTGCCGGGTCAACGCTTACTGATAATGCTTGGCTAAATCCAGGTGAGTTAATGGTTACTTGACCCGAACCATCATTCTCTAACATAAGTGCTTGGAAGTTCTTTGGAAGGACGCTCCAAGTTCTTGTGTCAGCTTGCGTTGTAACGGCTTGAAGAACGCCTGTTGCCATACCAAGCCAAATATTTTTGTCATTTACTTGCTTTTGAACAACGGTTTTTACGACAGAGCGCGTGATTTCACGGGCCAATATAAGCGGCCACTCTTCCTTGAATTCAGCTTTAATGATTCTATCCATATCAGCTATAACTTCACTCATTTGACCGTTAACCGATACATAACTAAATTGATCCATTTGCTCTTGAATCTTTGGAAGCGCAACACCTGCGTAATTCACATTCTCAGATACTATAAAAACGGGAAGGTCTATTCTGAATTCCTCTTTTTTCGCCATTTCACCATTTTCGAATATCACCCAAATGTTAGTTACAGAATCAAGAGAAGTATTACCACTGCTAATGTTTTGGGCAAGGGCAAGCGTGTCAGTAGCGACATTCGTGTCTATCATATTCGACACACGTTTAAAGCTGTCTACGGCTTTATTTACATCTGAAGAGTCTTGTGCATTTAACATGAAAAATAAACCGTGCATGAACGTAGAAAATGGATTTACGTAACCGTCATATGCTGTCCACTGTGACATATCAATGTTTTGTTCTGCTAACAACTCATCGGCTTTTGACAAGCTTTCATTAACCTCAGCATCGCTAGCAACTTCTTTTTCCTCTAATTCTTTTTTTGCTTCTTCTTCTTGCTTTTCGCGTTTCTCGTTAATGCGTCCAGCAAAGTAATCTGCAGCTCTGCGCTGCCTATCATCTGAACGGTTCCATTCTACACGCGCATTTTGAAGGTCCCCCATTGCAGTGAAGTTAAGCGCTTTATAGGTGTTCACCATAATTGAATCGTAAACGCTTTGCTCGTAGTCTAGGAACGTGTCATTCGTCAATGAGCTTGTCAGCGTTTCAGAAACATTAGTCACCATGCCCTCGGTATCTTCGAGATACATAACATCTTCGATTAGGTCAAAGTACTTATTGCTTGCTTCATAATTTTTTTCAAACCGATATATACTTGCAGTCTGCATGCCCCAAAACTGATCATCCAAAGCATTATCTTCTTCGTCATAATCAGCTTGATCAAGCGCTATTTCCTTCGCTTCAACTAAGTTTCCGCTAGCCAGAACGACGTCAAATTTACTAATTTTAGAGTCTGGTGTGAGGGAGTTGGTTAAGCTTGACAGCGGGCTCTGTCCGTCAGTTGTAGCACAACCTGAGAGTAAAAGTGTGGTGAGTGATGCAATTGCAATTTTTTTCATTAACATTCCATATATAGTATATCTGTAGGCTGCTAAGAATATGGAACGTATTAGAACGATACCAGTCTTTGGTAAAAGCCTTTATTTTTGATTTTTTTAATTTACATTTTACATCATAAGCCACAAACCGTCATTGTCAACTTTTAAAACAAGCCGAATCATAGAAATTATTTTGCTCAATTTTCTAGGACTTACTAATTCAGTCTGCTTTCTTGGCTTTACAATTTATAAAACTTAGATTAAGTCAGTTTCTTAATTACGCGGATTCAAATCTGAAGTGCATAACGTTTAGGCGGCTTTAGCCGCTAAGTGTTTAGTCGTAAACTAATTTTGGCCAAGGATTTGTATTCTAACCAGTATCTTTTCTCTGACTCATTTTGTATTGGTCCACCGTTATAGCTATGAGGCCTAACCTGGTTGTAATATCCAATAATATATTTAATGACTGCATTTTCCGCTTCAATAAATAAGCGGTAACCCGTTGTTGGTACCCATTCTGTTTTTAAACTTCTAAAGAATCGCCCCATCGGGTTATTGTCCCAACAATTACCACTACACTTGGATAGTTCTGATTTTAAAAACTGCACTTTATTCGGCTTCGTCCATTCATCACCCAAACGATGCATACCATAATTACAACTAGTAACTATATAAGACAACATCTCCGTCTCTTTTTAAGCTTGGGGCCTGTTATCGACCACCTTTAAACTTGAATTTAACGGAGCTACTTCCAGCACGGTCGGCTTAAAACTGACACAACCTGATAAGGCAATAATCAATATAATTACATACAAGATTTTCTCAAAACTAACACTCCCTCTTTGTGGCTAACAATTTTGTATCCGACATTTGTCGCTTTATAAACCGACAAATGTCCAAATATTACCAATATTTCTAATTTAACCGGCGAATAAGCTCATGTAAACAATTAGTTAGCTCTCATCTATATTTAATGAATGCAGAAAAACACCAAAATAATGGAGATCAGTAATATTGAACAAAAGAGTAATGCAATAATAAATATAAAACATAGACTTTTTCGTCTGACCTTTAACCTTTTCCCTAAAACAAAAAAGCCGCTATTCGTTTAAAACAGCGGCTTTTCTACTTAAAGCTTATAGCTAAAAACTGATAGCTAGTACTTTAAGCTTTACCAATCACTTCAAGTCCACCCATGTATGGGCGTAATACTTCTGGCACGACTACTGAACCATCGGCTTGTTGGTAGTTTTCTAGTATGGCTACGAGTGTGCGGCCAACGGCTAAGCCGGAACCATTTAGTGTATGGAGTAACTCTGGCTTTTTAGCACCTTCACGGCGAAAACGAGCCTGCATACGGCGCGCTTGGAAATCGACCATGTTTGAACAAGACGAAATTTCGCGGTAGGTATCTTGTGCCGGTAACCATACTTCTAAGTCGTATGTTTTAGCTGCGCCAAAGCCCATGTCGCCCATACATAAAATTACTTTACGGTATGGTAGTTCTAATGCTTGTAAAATTTGCTCTGCGTGGCCTGTTAGTTCTTCAAGCGCTTGCATTGAATCTTCTGGTTTTACTAGTTGTACTAGTTCAACTTTATCAAACTGATGCTGGCGAATTAAGCCGCGTGTATCGCGACCGTAGCTGCCCGCTTCACTTCTAAAACACGGTGTGTGCGCAGTTAAGCGAATCGGTAAATCGCTTTCGTCGTAAATCTCGTCGCGTGCGCTGTTAGTCAACGGTACTTCTGCTGTTGGGATTAAGCTAAAGCCAGCTTGTTGTTCACCGTCGTCGTTTACCAGGCCTAATGTATGGAATAAGTCGCCTGCAAACTTAGGTAATTGGCTTGTACCGTATAGGCTTGCGCTATTTACTAAGTACGGTACATACATTTCTGTATAGCCGTTTGTGTCTGTGTGGGTGTCTAGCATGTATTGCGTAAGTGCACGGTGCATACGCGCTACTTGGCCACGCATTACTGTAAAACGTGCGCCACTAATTTTAACGCCCATTTCAAAATCTAGGCCGTTTAGGTCTTGCCCTACATCTACGTGATCTTTTACTTCAAAGTCGTACTTTTTAGGCGTGCCCCAGGTAAGTATTTCAACGTTGTCGTCTTCATCAGCGCCTTCTGGTACTGATTCGTCTGGTAAATTTGGAATTGCTAAAGCAATGTCGTTAATCGCGTTGAGTACTTCGTCTTGCGCTTTTTTAGTTGCGTCTAATTCGCTGCCTAAATTTGCCACTGCGTCTAATAGCGGCTGTGCGTCTTCGCCTTTCGCTTTTGCTTGGCCAATGGCTTTAGCACTGGCGTTACGTTGACTTTGAAGCTCTTGCGTTTTTACTTGTAATGTTTTGCGT
>NZ_NTLW01000246.1:0-4827 GCF_002632075.1 Pseudoalteromonas sp. ESRF-bin5
TGCATAAGTAAAAAGTTATGTGGGTTATTTTCAAGCCCTACTTTATTAACTACACGCGCAGCCATAGGAACGGCTGACACACCAGCGGCACCAATTAACGGGTTGATAGGGGTTTTTGATATTTTATTTAAGCCTTTAGCCATAAACACACCTGATGCTGTACCAATACCAAAAGCAAGCGCACCCAGCACTAAAATACCAATAGTCTCTACTGTCAAAAAGTCATCTGCAGCGAGCTTAGAGCCAACCGCTAATCCTAAAAATATAGTTGTTATATTGATAATTTCGTTTTGCGCACTGTTGCTTAAGCGGTCAACAACACCCGATTCACGCATTAAGTTACCCAAACAGAACATACCTACTAGCGGTATTGCCGCTGGTAAAAACATGGCTGTTGCAGTAAGTACCATAAGTGGAAAAATAATTTTTTCCTTTTTAGATACTTTACGTAGCTCAGGCATTTTAATTTGGCGCTCTTCTGGTGTTGTGAGTGCACGCATAATAGGAGGCTGAATAATTGGAACTAGCGCCATGTATGAATAAGCAGCTACCGCAATGGCACCTAATAAATCAGGCGCTAATTTTGAGGCTAAAAATATTGCCGTTGGGCCGTCAGCGCCACCAATAATAGCAATAGCCGATGCATCTTGAAGGGTAAACTCAAAACCCGGAATAAAGTTAAGTAGAATTGCGCCAAATAAGGTCGCAAAAATACCAAACTGAGCCGCAGCTCCCAGTAATAACATACGAGGGTTTGCTATTAACGCACTAAAGTCAGTTAGTGCACCAACCCCCATAAATATTAATAGTGGAAAAATACCGGTATCTATACCCACATAGTAAACTGAGTACAAAAGCCCACCAGGATCTGATAGTCCAGCAACCGGAATATTAGTTAATATCGCGCCAAAGCCAATTGGTAATAAAAGCAGTGGCTCAAAGTTTTTAGATATCGCTAAAAACAATAACAAACAGCCTACTGCAATCATCACCAAACCAGGAAACGTAAAGTTAGCAAGACCAGTAGCCTGCCAAAGGTTTAAAAGACCTTCCATTTACATTTACTCCTTAAGCCAGCGCAATAATTGCGTCGCCCGTGGTCACTGAGTCACCCTCAGACACAAGCACTTCAGCAATGGTACCAGTATGCATTGCGCGAACTTCAGTCTCCATTTTCATGGCTTCCATAATCACAACAACATCACCTTCGTTTACAACTTGGCCGGCTTTTACTTTTATTTTAAAAATATTACCTGCTAAAGGTGCATTTAACGTTTCACCCGAAGCCACTGAAGCAGACTGAGGTAAGTGCTCAGAATCTTTTAACGTTACCTCTTTAAGTTCACCGCCTTGCGCTACGACAACGTCGTAAACCTTACCGTCTACCTTAACGCTATATTGCTCAGCCTTAACACTGTTACCTTTGGCTGACACCTTAGCTGGTGACTTACTTGAATTATCTTCTACGCTAGGGACTGGTTCAAACGCATCTGGGTTGTTACGGTTTTTGATAAACTTCAAACCAACTTGCGGGAACAGTGCATAAGTAAGTACGTCGTCAATTTTATCATCAGCGAGTGTTAAACCTTGTTCTTGCGCTTCTTTTAATAGCTCTGCTTCAAGCGTTTCAAGTTCAGGCGCAATATTGTCAGCTGGGCGACACGTAATAACGTCGCTACCATCAAGTACTCGCTCTTGTAGCTCTTTATTCATTGGAGCTGGAGTTAAACCGTACTCACCTTTTAATACACCTGCGGTTTCTTTTGTGATTGTTTTGTAACGCTCACCGGTTAATACGTTAAGTACTGCCTGCGTACCTACAATTTGCGACGTTGGCGTAACAAGTGGAATAAAGCCTAAATCTTCGCGTACACGCGGTATTTCAAGTAACACTTCGTTAAGCTTATCGGCTGCACCTTGCTCTTTAAGCTGGTTTTCCATGTTAGTTAACATGCCACCTGGTACTTGAGCCAATAAGATTCGTCCATCAACCCCTTTAAGGCTACCTTCGAATGCAGCGTATTTTTTACGTACATCTCTAAAGTAAGCAGCAATTTCTTCAAGTTGGTTTAAATCGAGTTCGGTATCGCGTGCGGTACCTTCAACAATCGCTACAATTGTTTCTGTTGCTGAGTGACCGTAAGTCATACTCATAGAAGAAATAGCGGTATCAAGCATATCAATACCGGCATCAATAGCTTTTTGATATGTAGCGGTGCTTAAACCTGTTGTAGCATGGCACTGCATAGCGATTGGAATAGACACCGTTTCTTTAAGCGCTTTTATAAGCTCTTCTGCATCGTACGGTTTTAATAAACCCGCCATATCTTTAATACAAATTGAATGACAGCCAAGCTCTTCTAGTTGCTTAGCTAAAGTTAGCCACATATCAAGTGTATGAACAGGGCTTACCGTGTACGAAATAGTACCTTGAGCATGAGCACCTACTTTTACAGCCGCTTTAATCGCAGTTTCTAAGTTACGCACATCATTCATTGCATCAAAAATACGAAAAACATCAACACCGTTTTTGTGTGCGCGCTCAACAAACTTTTCAACAACATCGTCAGCATAATGGCGGTAACCTAATAAGTTTTGACCGCGTAATAGCATTTGCTGCTTAGTATTTGGCATCGCTTTTTTAAGCGCACGAATACGCTCCCACGGATCTTCACCTAAATAACGAATACAAGAATCAAAGGTCGCACCGCCCCACGATTCAATTGACCAGTAACCTGCATCATCTAATTTACTTGCAATCGGTAGCATGTCATCTAAGCGCATACGCGTGGCAAGTAATGACTGATGCGCATCACGAAGAACCAATTCTGTTAATTTTAATTTAGCCATGTGTGTGCCCCTTATTTGTTATTTGATTTGTACTGAGCAATGGCAGCACTAATAGCAGCGATGTGCTCATTTGGCACACCTTGAGATTTAAACGATGGTGACTTAACTGGAGTCGCAACTTCAGCAGGGCTAAAACGCGCCACTAAGTTAGACATTATTGTAACTGCGCCAATTAATATCGAAAGAAAGACAAACACTCCAACCATACCTGTTAGCATTAAGCTACCAGCGGTTGTAAGTACAGCACCTATATCCATTTTTCTCCCCTTGAAACCCATATCGAAAATAAAAAGTCGATTTAGTTAAATATTTATTCACTAGATAATAACAAAACAAATATCTTTGTCTAGCCATTGTAAATTGGTAAAACCAATTAAAATAAAAATAACATATAACCAAATTTATTAACCACAGTAAAAACCCTTACTCATCAACACCCCATAATACACAAAAAAAATACTCACTATATTTTTAAGCTATGGCTGAATTTCTAACAAAGCCTAATTCCCCGTACTTTACTGAACCTAAAATCACTCATAATATGTAGAAAAAAACAAACTTGTTAATTGGTCTTACCAAGAAGGGCTTTTTTAAGCACCCTTTAATTGCAACCTGCACTTGTGTGTGAATAAGTTACACAACCCAACGTAAAAGTTACCAATCAAGCAAACTCAAAAACACAGAAAAAAACATAAACAACTGATATTAAACAAAAATATATCATGGCACGCAACTAGCATTAACTATTGTGTACAAATTTGATAACCAAGGAGAAAACAATGTTACGCTGGACAATCACATTTTTAGTTATTGCTTTAATCGCTGCAGTGTTAGGTTTTGGTGGCATCGCGGGTGCCGCAGCTGGTATAGCAAAAATTATATTCTTTATTTTTATAGTACTTTTAGTTATTTCGTTAGTTTCAGGTGCGCTGCGTGGTAAATCGCCCAGGTAGGCATATACTCAACTAACACTACAATTTTATTTATTTACAAGGAATTACACTATGAACTCTACAACTTTAAAAGCAGCACTAATTGGTCTTTTCGCAAGTTTTTTCATCATGGGTTGCCAAGATAACAACGCAGAAGAAGCCGGTGAACGTATTGATGAAGTAGTAACAGATGTACAAAACTCTGTTGAAGATACGTGTGAAGAAGTAAAAGAAGGCGTAAACGCTGAAGAAACTAACTGTTAATAGTTAGTATATTAAAAAAACGGCCACCTGGCCGTTTTTTTGTGCCCGAAATAAATGCACGCATTATAAAGCTGCTCATTTATAAGCGAACTTGCTAAAATATATAAAACGATTTTTAAAGCAAGGCACTATGTCATTTTCAACAACCTACACACTTGATAAACCCTACTTTTATGAATGCTTTGACGAGTCACTTCCTTACAGTAAACGCGCTCAGCCTAAGTATTTTTTACTGGTACTATTAGTTTCGCTTGGTTTATTTAGCATTTACGGTTTAGCTGATCATTATTTAGGAACATTTTTGATCATGGTTGCTGTACTCGAATGCGTTGCTTTTTATTATCGCAGGCCATGGTGGGTAACCAGACAAATGTTTAGCAGAGCATCAGGCTCAGAGGTTACGCTCACTTTTGATGATGAAGGCATTAAATCGGCAAACCATTACAAAAGCTATCAGCTCGCTTGGCAAGACATCACTGACGTAATCGAAACACCACAGGGCTTATTGATAAAAAATAAAAACAACATGCAATATATCTCTAAGCAAATACTCACAGATGAAATGCTCGACTTTATAAACAAAAAAGCCACTCAATGAGTGGCTTTTTGGCTTAGCTAAATAAATTATTTAGTTAAGTATACGTGTTGATTAAGCATTGCCCGGATTAGGGTTAGACTTTTCAGCTTGTATACGCATGTAAATCTCTTCACGATGCACTGAAACGTCTTTTGGTGCATTTACACCAATTCGAACTTGATTTCCTTTAACTCCTAAAACGGT